>CAZEHG010000009.1:0-25051 GCA_964512475.1 uncultured Atopobium sp. | reverse complement strand
GCCGCGTCGACAAGGTCGAGGACGTCCTGAACATCGGCGACGAGGTCAAGGTCCGTGTCCTCGAGGTCGATGAGAAGGGCAAGATCAGCCTCGACCGCATCGATAAGCCCGAGGCTCCCACCGGCTCCGGCAAGCCTTCCGAGGGTGAGGGCCACGGCCGTCGTCACTCCGACGGCGAGCGGCGCCCTCGCCGCCGCCCCGGCGACAACGGCGGCGATAAGCGCCAGCCGCGTCGTCACCACGACGCGTAGCAGCGCAGAGGGAAGAACGCCTTCCGACAAGTCGGCGGGAGCCCCCTTCCATCGCCAGAAGAGCTGAACGAAGCTCTTTGGGATGGAGGGGGCTCCCGCCTTTGTCTCGAGGAGCAGCATAAGAATGTCTAGGAATATACTCTAGCGGAAAAAAGAAGAGCAACGCATTGGTTTGTTGCAGGGGGTGTCGTATGAGGCTTCATTTATTCCGAGTGATTAAGCGTGTTATATCGTCGCCAGGCGTACCCGACGTTGAGAATGAAGCTAATCATGATGATAAAGAATAATCAATACCGTACAGCGCTATCGTTTGTTTTCATTATTCTTGTATGTTCGCTAATGGCCTTCTCTCCAGCTAACGCACTTGCGTCAAGTTATTCTAAGATTGAGGTTGCTGAGCGTTTTAAACAGATTGCTTCGACCTACTCTGTTGGAGAGATTCTCTCTGAGGAGGATCGGACTTTTGTAGAGACGTACGGCAGTCAGCCCTCTTTGTCTCCCGATGCTAGCTTGTATGCCCCTGGAGGTTCGTCTGATGTCAACGCAAGCAGGACGATGTACGGGGTCACCGCTACCCTGCTTGGCGAGGTTTGGCATTCCGGAACTGGCGCCTATGAATGGGGTGCAACCCTCACTGGAAGGGCCACCTCAGGACCGACTCCAAGCAAATTGGAGGTTTCTGCTAAAGTTCAAGCTTTTGGCCTCACTTCGTCTGGCGGCATGATTTTGCAGTACACCAACACACTAAGCAATACATCCTATAATTCTCGTGTTGTTCAGATGAGTAGGAGCGACTCCTACGCTGGTTTAGTCGTCTTTTACTACGTCACTTCGCAGCTTGATGTCACTACTTCTTCTGGGGCAACTTTTACAGTGCAGAGTAGTTGGTGAGTGGAATGAAGGCCATTCAAGATTCCGGGAACTCTGGAAAGGGGGTCTTCTTTCTAAAGCTTCACAAGTTCTCCCCGCTTTTATTAGGTGTCGTCGTCTACTTTCTTCTTACGAGCCATCCTTCAAATGGCGAGAGACTTCCTTTCGTCTCAGCCATACTTAGCTTCCCTTGGACGTCCAATGAGGGCCTGATTACAGTTTGTGGCCTGTTTCAGTACATCTTGTATTCGTATTCAGCCTTCTTCCTTATGGAGCTGCTCAAAGAATCGTCTCTCTGGCTACGCGTCATACGAGTGTTCGTGGTCCTTTATCTGGAGTCCCTGATCGGGATAGTTGTCGTTGGCCTCCTCTCTTTCCCGATAGTTCCAGACTGGCTTTCTCTGTTGCTTCCCCTGCTGCAGGTAGCCTGCATCGTCGTCGTTTACTTGTCATTTTCGAGAGGGGACGCGCTGAGTAGTTAGTTTCTGAGTTACTGCTCATATTCTGAGCCCCGCATGCGGGGCTTCTTTTTTGGACATGCCCGGGCACCGTCCAGGCGCCGCCGGGGAGCCGCCACTGCAGAAAAATGCCTTGAGGTGGTGCTCCACCACCTGAAGCTCATCTCTCGTTATTTCGGCACCACCTCGAGGCGAAAGACCGCAAAGCGGCACCACCTCGGGGGCAACACAACCTCGAGACCGTTTCCGGGGGCCGTCAGGGACGCGCGGCATGGATACTCGCCCGCTCCACGGGTGGTCATGATATGTAGGCCAGGAACACCGCCGAATTCTTGGTTACAATGAAACAGCTTGCGCATTCGGCGCACGGTTTGGACTGTTCGGCCTGCGGTAGTCCCGCGGCCGTTTCATAGCAAGTTCGCACGACCTGTACCGAGACAACGAAAGGAACTGTTTTAGGAATGCCCAAGAAAGACATAGCTCTGAAGATCATCCCGCTGGGTGGTCTCGACGGCATCGGCAAGAACATGACCGCCTTCGAGTACGGGGACGACATGGTCTTGGTCGATGCTGGCCTCATGTTCCCCGACGACAACATGCCCGGCATCGACCTCATCCTGCCGGATTACACCTATGTGCTCGAGAACGAGCACAAGCTCCGCGGCATCGTCATCACCCACGGCCACGAGGACCACACGGGCGCTTTGCCGTACCTGCTCATGGACCTCACCAAGAAGGTCCCCATCTACTCCAGCAAGCTCACCCTCGGCATGATCGAGGGCAAGCTCGCTGAGCACAAGATCAAGAGCCCCAAGTTCCGTGAGGTCCAGGACGGATCGAACGTGAACCTCGGCGCCATCAACCTGACGTTCTTCTCGATGACGCACTCCATCCCCGGGGCGCTCGGCGTCTATATGCAGACCCCGGCGGGAACTGTCATGCACACGGGCGACTTCAAGCTCGACAACACGCCCATCGACGGACGCAGGCCCAATTACCAGGCCATCAACAAGTTCGGCGGCAACGGCATCGACCTTCTGCTCTCCGACTCGACCAACGCGACCCGTCCCGGCTACACGCCCTCCGAAGCAGCCGTCGGGCCGAACCTGCGTCACATCATCAAGAATGCCCCCGGCCGCGTCTTCGTCGCGAGCTTCTCATCGCATATTCATCGCCTGCAGCAGGTCTGCGATGCCGCCACGGCCGTCGGCCGCAAGGTCGTCGTCACCGGTCGCTCGATGGTCACCAACACCAAGGTCGCCCGTGAGCTAGGTTACCTGAAGATCGGGGCCGACGACATCATCGACGCCTTCGACATCGACAAGCTCGATTCGGACAAGATCGTCGTCCTCTGCACGGGCTCGCAGGGCGAGCCGCTCTCGGCCCTCGCGCGCATGGCCAACGGCGAGCACAAGTCGCTGTCCATAAACGCGTCCGACACCGTGATCATCTCGGCCACGCCGGTGCCCGGCAACGAGAAGAGTGTACAGGCCATCGTTAACTCGCTCTCCAAGATCGGCTGCGACATCTACGACAAGAGCAAGACCTTGGTCCACGTGTCCGGCCACGGCTCCCAGGAGGAGCTCAAGCTTATGCTTTCCATGGCGAGGCCCCGCTACTTCATGCCGGTCCACGGCGAGGCACAGCACCTGCGCGCCCACGCGCAGCTCGCGCTCGACCTCGGTATGAGCGAGAAGAACGTCTTCGTCCTCGACAACGGCGACTCGCTCGAGCTCTGCAACCACAAGGTTCGCCGCGGCTGCGCGGTCGAGTCCGGCGTCGTCTACGTCGACGGCGGCACCGTGACCGAGGCCGACCCCGTGGTGATCCGCGACCGCCAGAAGCTTGCCGACGACGGCGTCGTCACCTGCACCATCGCGCTCACGGGCAGGAAGGGCACGGTCAAGGCCATCGAGATCAACGCTCGTGGCGTCTCCTTCTCGTCCGATCCCGCCTTCCTTGAGGATGCTCAGCTCATGATTCGCCAGCAGGTCGAGAAGCTCACCAACGCAGACGGCGTGAACATCGATGCCGTTCGCCGCAACGTCCGCAACCAGCTCTCCAACCTGCTCTGGAACAAGACCCACGCCCGTCCGATGGTCATCCCGGTCGTTCTGGAGGTCTAGGGGATGCCCTCCAGCCGCACCAGGAACGCAGCAAAGAAGGGCTCGCCCAAGGGCAAGGGAGGCAAGCCCCAGCCTAAGGACCCGGGTATCGTCCTCACCGACACGGAGCGCGACATCGCCGGGGTCGTCCTGGCGGTGCTCGCCATCGCGATGTTCGTCTCCGTTGTCGTCCCCTCGGGCGCCGTCGTCACGAGCGCAGTGGGCCATGCCCTCACCATGTGCTTCGGGGCGGGCGCGGTGCTCTTCCCCGTGGCGCTGTTCCTCTTCTCCACGACGTTCTTCATGGGGGAGGACGGGCCCTTCTCCGGGCATGTGGCGGCCGGCCTCGCGCTCGTCGTCCTAGCCGTCCTCGCCATGATCTCGCTTAACCAGCCCGGAGTCGGGGACAACCCCGAGCTCGCCCTCTCCGCCGAGCTCGTCGCAGAGGCGGGCGGCTATGTCGGAGGCTTCGTTGCCTTCTGGGCAGCCAAGCTCGTCGGCGTGATCGTGGGCAACGTGTGCCTGCTCGGCGTCATCGCCGCCGGGGTTGTCATCTGCGGCTTCTCCATCTCTGACGCGGTCACTCGCCTCGGCAAGGGGGTTCAGCGTGCCCGCGAGGACGTCGCCGCCCGCCGTGAGGAGCGCCTCGCGGAGCGAGCCGAGACGCGCCTCCAGACCATGCAGCGGCGCGAGGAGGCCCAACAGCCCCGAGGTGACTCCTCCTCGCTGCCCGCTGCCCAGCCGTCGCTTTTCGACGAGACGGGCGAGGGCGAGACGACTTTTCTCGGAAACCGGAAGACGACGGTGCTCAAGCGCGGGCAGCAGCAGGCTGAGCGGAAGGGACGCTCAACGGCCTCCATCGCGGAGGAGTTCGCGGCGGCTGACGACCTGTCGGATGTGGAGGAGGCGGCAACGTCCCTGCTCGAGCCGCGCACCCGGCGCAAGCAAAGGCCGAAGAAGAAAGACGTGGCCGACGCAGCCGGCGCCGCTCTCGGCGTAGAGGGCGCCCCGTCCGGGTCCGTCCCCGCGTTTCTCGCCGGCGCCGCTCGCACCGAAGCCCCTGCGGGCGAGGTGAAGGAGCAGCCGGCGCCCCCTATCGAGATCAAGCGCCCGGGCGACGGAAACGAATCCTACGAGCTCCCGCCCCTCTCCATCCTCAAGGTGAACGCGGGCTTCTCGGGAAGCTATGCCAACGACTCCGAGCTCGCAGGCACGGCGCAGAAGCTCCAGGGCACCCTTGAGGAGTTCGGCCTCACCTCGCGCGTCGAGGGCTGGATCGCCGGCCCCTCCGTCACCACCTTCAAGATCTCCATGGGCGAGGGCGAGCGCGTGAACAAGATCGTCAACCTCGAGGACGACATCGCGCTCTCGCTCGCCGCCAAGTCTGTGCGCATCTTCGCACCCATCCCAGGGACGTCGCTCGTGGGCATCGAGATCCCGAACGAGAAGCCTCAGCCCGTCTTCCTTTCCGACGTGCTCCCGTATGCGAAGGGCGGCCCGCTCGAGTGCGCCTTCGGGCGCGATTCCGAGGGTAAGCCGATCGTGGTCGACCTCGCGGGACTCCCGCACCTCTTGGTTGCCGGCACGACCGGCTCCGGCAAGTCTGTGCTGCTCAACGCTATCGTTATGAGCATGCTCATGCGCTCGACGCCCGAGCAGGTGCGCCTGATCATGGTCGATCCCAAGCGTGTCGAGTTCACGGGCTATGCCGGCCTGCCTCACCTCTACGTGCCCGTCGTCACCGAGCCGCGCCAGGCCGCCAGCGCCCTGCAGTGGGGCGTGACCGAGATGGAGCGGCGCCTTAAGGTCTTCGAGCACTACAAGGTGCGCGACATCAAGACCTTCAACGGCAACGTCGACGGCGACAAGTACGCGGACATGGAGAACCCGCCGAAGCACATGCCCTACTTCGTCATCGTCATCGACGAGCTCGCCGACCTGATGATGGTGGCGGGCAAGGACGTCGAGAGCTCCATCGTGCGCATCGCCCAGCTCGGCCGCGCCGCGGGCATCCACCTGATAGTCGCGACGCAGCGACCGTCGGCGGACGTCGTCACCGGCCTTATCCGCGCCAACATCGACAACCGCGTGGCGCTCTCGGTCGACAACTCGCTGAACTCGCGCATCATCCTCGACCAGAAGGGCGCCGAGCAGCTTCTCGGCAAGGGAGATATGCTCGTCAAGCTCCGCGGCAAGAAGCCCACCCGTGCGCAGGGGTGCTGGGTCTCCGACGGCGAGATCGAGGAGACGGTCAAGTTCATCAAGGGGCAGGTCTCGGCCGACTACCACGAGGACATCCTCACTGCCGTGGTGCCGAACGCGCCCGGCGCTCCGGCGGGCCCCGACGCCCCCAAGGACGACGACCCGCTCATCTGGGAGGCCGCCCGCATCGTCGTGGATTCTCAGCTGGGTTCGACCTCGAGCCTTCAGCGTGCGCTTTCCGTTGGGTATGCTAGGGCGGGCAGAATCATGGACATGCTCGAGGCCAAGGGCGTCGTCGGCCCCGCGAACGGCTCCAAGCCGCGCGAGGTGCTTCTCGACAAGGACGGCCTCGAGGACCTTAAATTGGCGGACGCACAGTACGGGGAGGTTTAGCAGGGGATGGCTCGCCAGCGTTTCAGCGATATGCTCAGCTCGCGCAGGAAACAGCTGGGCCTTTCCCTTGAGCAGGCCTCCCGTATCCTCAGGCTGCGCGAGGATGTTCTCCTGGCTTTCGAGGATGGCGACTTCGAGCGCATGCCCCAGAGCGGCTATGCGCAGGGGATGCTGTCTTCCTACGCCCGCTATCTCGGCCTCGACCCGAGGCTGATTACCGACCTGTTTCAAGACGAGCTCTCCGCCTATGCAGACGAGCGATCCCGAGGGGACTCGCGTCGCGGCAGGGGAGGGTCCGGCGACTTCTCCTCGCGCCCGAAGGCTTATGTGGAGTACCACGGGCTTCTTCCCACATCGGGAGGGCCCGCGGGCGATATGGGTGCTTTCGCGACGACGACCCCCGTCCGCTCGAGGCGCTCGCTCCCCCTCGCGGGCTCGGGCCCCTCGGCTGCCGCGGCTTATGCGTCGCAGGGTTACGGTTCGGAAGCGCCGGGCAGGCAGCGCAGGCCCTACAATACCCAGAGGAGCCGTCCGGAGGCCGAGGCGCGGCCCGTCAGCTCGCGCGCCGAGCGGCAGAGGCGTCGGGGTTCGTCGCAGCGGATGCGCGACGCCGCAGCTGGCTCGACCGCGCAGGAATACGGCTACCGCGGCGACGCCCGCGACGGCTACTATCGTCGAGACGACGTCAGCACGCGGAGCATCCGCCCGCGCGAGTACACCGACGACATGCGATACGACGAGCAGGCGAGCCCCTATGAGCGCGCCTCCACCATCAGCGGCCGCAGGTCGTCGAGAAACATAGCGAACATGGACCGCCCGAACGTCCGTCGCCGGAGCGGGTCGGACTATGCGCCGGGTCCCTCTCGCCGGGCGGGCCAGCAAAGGGGGGCCTCTGGGCGGGGCAGGCGACGACAGGGCGGAGTCTCCGGATTCTTCGCCGACCAGCAGCGGGCGATCTTCGCGATCATCCTTGTGCTCGCGGTGGTGCTCACCGCGATTCTCGTCTTCTCGGTGAGCTCTTGCGTCAACTCTAAGGGCGCTTCCGCTGACCAGGGGAAGGCGGTCACGGTCAATTCCGTGGACCAAAGCTCGCAAGGAAGCTCTTCGGGCACTGTGAGCGGATCTCAGTCGGGTTCTTCGCAGACCACGGACCAGACCACGTCTGCGCAGGGCGGCTCTGCCACGTCCACCGACACCGGTTCCAGTTCCACGACCACCTACACGCCCACGGTCGTCAAGGTTTCCGTCGCCTCCGGCGCCTATACCTGGCTTGAGATCACGAACGACGGCGTGAGCGCCGTCGCGGAGTCGGTGACCGGGCCCTGGGAGCAGGAGTTCACCGTCACGGACAGCCTGACGGTCCAGGCCGGCGACCCGTCGAGTGTGGCCGTCACCAACAACGGCAAGAGCGTCGCTTTCACGTCGAAGGCCTCTGGCTTGGGCTCGCTCTCGGTCAAGGGGACGAAACCCCCCGAGACGACGACAGCCGACTCGACGGACGGCTCGAGCACGGCCGACGCGCAGTCGGCCGACACGGCGGACCAGGCCGCCGCCGAGGAATAACACTGGTGTTTTGCCCTTGGGCGCACGAGGGGCGCCGAGGATAAGGAGAGAACCATGGCCAAGGAATGCAGCTTCGACATCGTTTCGACGGTGGACATGCAGGAGGTCGACAACGCCTACCAACAGACTGCCCGCGAGCTTGGGCAGCGCTACGACCTCAAGGGCACGGGCGCCTCGCTCGAGCTCTCGAAGAAGGACGGCTCCTTCAAGCTGGAGGCTCCCTCAGAGTTCGTAGCGGGGCAGGTCCGCGACGTCCTAGGGGGCAAGCTCACCAAGCGCGGGATTGACCTGGCCGCCGTCAAGTGGGACAAGCCCGAGGCTGCGAGCGGCATGAGCGTCCGCCAGGCGGGGCACATCGTCCAGGGCATCGACCAGGACACGGCCAAGAAGATCGCCAAGGACATCCGCGACCTCAAGCTCAAGTGCAAGGCGACCGTCGAGGGCGATAAGCTCCGGGTGAGCTCCGCCTCCCGCGATGTTCTCCAGCAGGTCATCGCCCAGCTGAAGCAGAACGACTACGGGCAGCCCCTGCAGTTCAACAACTATAGATAGGGGATCTCGATGCCACCGACCAACCCGTCGCCGAGGGTGCTCTATATCACGCTCGGCTGCGCAAAGAACGAAGTCGACACCGACCGGATGCGTGCGCTGCTGCGCTCCTCCGGCTTCGATGAGGCCGACACGCCCGATGACGCCGACGTCGCCATCGTCAATACCTGCTCCTTTCTCGCCTCCGCGACCGAGGAGTCAGTCGAGGCCACGCTTGATTTGGCCGAGGGGCGCGCCGAGGGTGTGCGGTCGTGCCCAATCGTCATGTGCGGGTGCGTTCCTTCCCGCTACGGCGACGACCTTCCCGGCGAGCTCCCGGAGGTCGCTGCTTTCGTGAAGGCCGAGGACGAGGACGGCATCGTCGGCGTCGTCTGCGGTGTCCTGGGCCTCGACGTCCCGGCCGTCGACGCGGGCGGGACGCTCCGGACGGTCGAGGGCGCCTCTGCCTTCGTCAAGATCTCCGAGGGCTGCGACCGCTTCTGCACCTTCTGCGCCATCCCGTATATCCGCGGGCGCTACTACTCGCGGCCGGACGACGAGATTGTCCGCGAGGTCTGCGACCTCATGGAGGGCGGTGTGCGCGAGGTCGTCTTGATCGGGCAGGACACGGGCATCTGGGGGTCTGACCTCGATGGGGAACAGACGCTCGCAAAGCTGCTCGTGAGGGTCGCCGAGGCCGTGCGACCCTATGACGGTTGGGTCCGCGTCCTTTATCTCCAGCCCGAGGGAATGACCGACGAGCTTATCGCGGCCATCCGCGACACGCCCGAGGTGCTCCCCTACATCGACATCCCTATCCAGCACTGCTCCGAGCGTGTGCTTAAGGCCATGAACCGATCAGGCGACCCGCGGCAGCTCCACGAGCTGTTCGCGCGCTTGCGCTCCGAGATCCCGGGCATGGTCCTGCGCACGACTGGCATGGCAGGCTTCCCCGGTGAGACGGACGAGGAGGCGGACGAGCTCTACGATTTCATCGAGGCCGAGGAGTTCGACTACACCTCAGTTTTCGCATATTCGCAGGAAGAGGGGACCGCGGCCGCCAGGATGGATGGCCAGGTAGACGAGGACGTCAAGCTCGAGCGGACCCAGCGCCTTGTCGACTTGGTCGAGGAACTCGGGTTCTCTGCCACGGCCAAGCACGTCGGCGAGCGCGTCAAGGTGATCATCGACGGCATCGAGGATACCGAGTCGGGTGCCGAGCTCATCGGGCATGCCTGGTTCCAGGCCCCCGACTGCGACGGCGCTGTGCATATCGCCAGCGGCGAGGCGGCCGTCGGCGACGTCGTGACCGTAGACCTCGTCGACTCGTTCTGTTATGAGATGGTCGGAGAGCTCGTCGACGACGAGGAGGTGGCGTAAGGGATGCCCGTTCCCACTCAGCCCTCCCCGAGCATATGGACTCCCGCTAACATCGTCACGACGGTCCGCGTTGTCTTCGTCCCGGTCTGGCTGCTCGCCGCCGAGGCGTTCTGTCCCGTCTTGCCTGGCTCCTCGTGGGACCCGCTCGCCCTCGTGAGCTTCGTGTTCTTCGTCCTTCTTGCCCTCACGGACAAGCTCGACGGCTACCTCGCCCGCAGCAGGGGCGAGGTAACGACCTTCGGCAAGTTCCTCGACCCCATCGCGGACAAGCTTGTCGTCATCGTGGCGCTGTGTTATCTCCTCGAGCATAGCTACGTCTCGTCCTGGGTGCTTCTCATCGTTGTGGCCCGCGAGTTCCTGGTGAGCGGCCTGAGGATGGTCGTGGCCTCCAAGGGCGTCGTCGTGGCCGCGAGCAACCTCGGCAAGTGGAAGACGGCCACCACCATGGTCGCCATCTGCGGGCTTCTCCTGTGCATGGGGATCCCGTGCGACGGTGCGCTCGGTGTTCTCCTCATCATCTCTCGCATCTTCCTCGCGGCGGCCGTGGTCCTCACCGCCTGGTCGGGTATCGACTATTTCCTCAAGGGCTGGAAGTACCTCGCGGAGGTTGATTAGCATGGGCGCTTCCGAAGCGATTCTCGAGGACGACGGCCGCCTTTATGCCCTCGCCGCCTCGGTCATCGAGGCGGCCACCGATGCCGGCCTCACCGTCGGTTGCGCCGAGTCGTGCACGGGAGGCCTCGTCTGCGGCTGCCTGACCGCCGTGCCGGGGTCCTCCTCAGCGGTGAGGGGGTCTGTGGTGAGCTACGCCATCCCTGTGAAGCATGAGGTACTCGGCGTCAGCAACGAGGACGTGCTCGAGGCGGACGGCGTAGGCGCGGTCTCGGGCGAGTGCGCCTCGCAGATGGCCGAGGGGGCGCGCCGGGTTCTCAGCTGCGACGTCGCGGTATCCGTGACCGGCATAGCAGGGCCGCAGGGGGAGGAGCCGGGCAAGCCGGTCGGGACCGTTTGGTTCGGTCTCGCGACGACGAGCGGCACGGTTTCCCGAGCAGAGCTGTTCCCCGGCAGTCGTGCCGACGTTCGACGCGCCGCGTGCGAAAGGGCGCTCCGCCTCTTGTATGAAGGCGTTGTGAAGACGAGCGCCTGAGCCGCATCCGTTGTTGGGGCGCCGTCGAGCCTCAGCCCCGGGTATTCAACACCCGGGGCTTTGTTTTACTCTCGTCCGTCGGTGTACCGTCGGCGTGGCGTCGGCACATCGTCGGCTTTGCGCAACCTTGGCGAGAATTCGACGTGCTACGGTTCTCTTGCGGTTGACCAAGAACGGCTGTTCGATTATTATCGAGGCAATTCGAACAAAGAGGAGCGTGCATGGCTAAGGCAAAGGGTCCGTTGACCAAAGAGATTCGCCCGCGTACCGAGGGCGAGGAGCGTGAGAAGGTCCTCGAGGAGACCACCAAGGAGATCGAGAAGAAGTTCGGCAAGGGTTCCATCATGAAGTTCGGCGACGATGGCCCCGACTTCGAGGTCGAGTCCATCCCCACCGGCTCGATCGCGCTCGACCACGCGCTCGGCATCGGCGGCGTCCCTCGCGGCAGGATCGTTGAGATCTACGGCCCCGAGTCCTCGGGCAAGACGACGCTTTCCCTCCAGATTCTCGCGGAGGCGCAGGCGCTCGGCGGTGTCGTCGCCTTCATCGACGCAGAGCACGCTCTGGACCCCGGCTATGCCGCACGTATCGGCGTCGATATCGACGAGGTCCTTATCTCCCAGCCGGACACCGGCGAGCAGGCTCTCGAGATCTGCGACATGCTCGTCCGCTCCGGCGCCATAGACGTCGTCGTCATCGACTCCGTTGCTGCCCTCACCCCCCGGGCCGAGATCGAGGGCGAGATCGGAGATTCCACGGTCGGCCTCCAGGCGAGGCTCATGAGCCAGGCGCTCCGCAAGCTGGCCGGCTCTCTTTCCAAGTCCAACACCACCTGCATTTTCATCAACCAACTTCGCGAGAAGATCGGCGTCATGTTCGGCAATCCCGAGACGACCCCGGGCGGCCGAGCGCTTAAGTTCTTCTCGACCGTGCGCATGGATATCCGCCGGACAGACACCATCAAGGACGACAAGGGAAACATCATCGGCAACCGCGTCCGCGTCAAGGTCGTAAAGAACAAAGTGGCGCCGCCCTTCAAGCAGTGTGAGTTCGACATCATGTACGGCGAGGGCATCTCCAAGGAAGGCTCCATCCTCGACATGGGCGTCGACTTCAACGTTATCGAGAAGTCCGGCTCGTGGTACTCGTACGAGGAGGAGCGCCTGGGCCAGGGGCGGGAGACTGTCAAGGCCTTTCTCGCCGAGAATCCCGATCTGCGTGAGGAAATCGAGCACAAGATCCGCGTCGCGTGCGGACTTGAGCTCGGTGACGAGCGCGTGGGCGAGCCGGTCGAAGGGGTCGTGCCCGACTTCGGTCCCGACGACGCGGCCGAGTAGGCTCCGTTCATGGCCAATGATGCCCCGGGCTGCTTCTGCTGGCACGTTGAGCTCCCTGAGCGCGGCCGTCCCTCATTCAGCGGCTCATTCGCAAGGGCGAAGGTCATGCTCTCTTCACCCGATGGCGAGGAGAGCTGGTCGGTGCCTGTTGCGGTGGGACGAAGGCTCAAAGTCAGCTCGGCGGACGACGCTTCAATCGTCGCGTCCCGTGCCGAGCTGGCCTATCAGGTCAAGGCTCTTTCCGTGGCTTGCGGTTTTTCCAAGGTCGAGCGCCTCATAAACAAACGGGACTATTCCTCCCAGGAGCTCCATGACAAGCTCCGTCGAGATGGCTATTCTGCCGAGGTCTGCGACGAGCTGGTCGACCGGGCGAGGGAGACCCGCCTTGTGGACGACGAGAGATACGCCTCCGTCTTCATCCGCTCGAAGGTCTACGCGGGCTGGGGTCGCATGAAGATCGAGCGGGAACTATCGCGCAGGGGCATCCGTGCCGAGGAAGTCCAGGGCTGGCCCGAGGAGTTCTTCTCTGACGACGACGAGCGCGAGCGCGCGCATGAGCTCGCGTCTCGCCGGCGCCTCACCGGCAAGAACGACTTTCAAAAGATCGTGAGGTTTCTCTGCGGCAAAGGTTATTCAATGAATATCGCCATCGACGCTGCGAAGTCGGTGCTTGGAAGGTAGCCGCGCTTACCTTACGTCGGTTTGACATTTCACCCTCTGAGGTCATACGATAGACATGCCGTTAAAGGGCATTCTCTTCGCTGGTTTTCCAGCTGACCATATTCTGTTTCTAGCGTTTGCTTTTTTAGGGACATAGCGCAGACGGGGTTCGACGATTGCACCTCTGATGGCGGAGTTCCACCTCTTCGGGTGGGGTTCCTTATACGACTACATGATTTTTGTCATCTGAGGAGCACTAATGGAAATCGTCTTTGCAGTTGTCGGCCTGCTCGTCGGGGCAGGCATCGTCTACTTCATCCTATCCGGCCAGTCCAACTCCAAGGTCAAGGCCGCCCAGGCTCAGGTCGAGTCTGCCCAGGCCGAGGCTGAGCGCATCACGTCTGAGGCCTCGCGTCAGGCCGAGAACGCGAAGAAGGAGGCGGTCATCGAGGCTAAGGAGCAGGTTCTTGCCATCAAGCAGGCCTCTGAAGCCGAGGAGAAGAAGCGCAAGGCCGAGCTCCAGACCATGGAGAACCGCATCATGCAGCGCGAGGAGTCCCTCGACCACCGCAACGACGCGCTCGACCGCCGCGACCACCAGCTTGCGAGCCTTCAGGGGCAGCTCGACAGGCGCAAGAGCGACCTCGACGCCCTCGAGGCCAAGAAGGCCTCCGAGCTCGAGCGCATCGCCGGCCTCTCCGCCGACGACGCCCATGCGGAGCTCCTCGAGCGCGTGCGCGCCGAGTCCGTTCGCGAGGAAGCGCAGATCCTGCGCGAGAGCGAGCAGAACGTGCGTGCCCGGGCTGACAAGACTGCCCGCGAGATCATCTCCACGGCTATCCAGCGCTGCGCCGCCGACCAGGCCGGCGAGATCACGGTCACTTCTGTCCACATCCCCTCCGATGACCTTAAGGGCCGCATCATCGGTCGCGAGGGCCGCAACATCAGGACCTTCGAACAGGTCTCCGGTGTGTCCCTCGTCATCGACGACACCCCCGAGACCGTTATTCTCTCCAGCTTTGACCCCGTTCGCCGCGAGACGGCGCGCGTCGCGCTCGAGAACCTCATCGCCGACGGCAGAATCCACCCGGCCCGCATCGAGGAGCTCTACAAGAAGGCCGAGACCCTCGTTTCCGAGCGCGTGAGGGAGGCCGGCGAGCAGGCCGCCTTCGACGCCGGTATCCACGACCTGCACCCCGAGCTCGTCAAGACCCTGGGCGCCCTGCGCTACCGCACCTCGTTCGGGCAGAATGTCCTCACGCATTCTATCCAGGTCTCTGCGCTCTGCGGGATCATGGCATCCGAGCTCGGCCTCGACGAGGCTCCCGCTAAGCGCGCCGGCCTCCTGCACGACATCGGCAAGGCCATCGACCATGAGGTCGAGGGCCCCCACGCGGTCATCGGCGCGGAGCTCGCCCGCCGCTACGGCGAGCGGCCCGAGATCGTGCACGCCATTGAGGCGCACCATGCCGACGTCGACCCCGACACCGTCCTTGACGTGCTCGTTCAGGCTGCGGACGCCATTTCCGCCGCTCGCCCCGGCGCACGCCGCGAGTCCGCCGAGAACTACATCAAGCGGCTCGAGAAGCTCGAGGAGATCTCGAACGCGCACGACGGCGTCGAGAGGACCTATGCCATGCAGGCTGGCCGCGAGCTCCACGTCATGGTCGAGCCCGGCAAGGTCTCTGATGCCCAGGCAACCGTCCTCGCGCACGACATCGCCAAGCAGATCGAGGACGAGATGGAGTATCCGGGCCAGGTCCGCGTCGTCGTCATCCGCGAGTCGCGCGCTGTCGACGTGGCCAAGTAGCTTTCATGGTCGAGCCCGAGTCAAGCTTTCTCGGCTTTGTTGCCTCCATGGGCGGCGAGCGTAGCCTTCGCGTCGAGGAGAACCTCGGCGAGGGCTATGTTCGTCTTCGCGTGGCGGAGGCCGAGCGACGTCAGGCCAAGCACGATATCCGGTGCGCCGAGGACATCGTCATCGAGATGCTCAGGAACTCGCGCGATGCCGGCGCAAAGCACATCTACGTCGCCACAAGCCGCGAGGGAGACCTGCGCACCATCACGATCCTCGACGACGGCTCTGGCATCCCGGAAGACATGCAGGAGCATGTCTTCGAGGCGCGCGTCACGTCTAAGCTTGAGAGCGTCCATATGGACCGTTGGGGTGTCCATGGACGCGGCATGGCGCTGTACTCGGTGAGGGAGAACGCTGTCTCTGCCGGCGTCGTGTCCAGCTCTGTCGGCAAGGGGTCTTCCATAAAGGTCGTCACCGACGCGACGAGGCTCTCCGAGCGGACCGACCAATCGACGTGGCCCACGACCGGCGTCGACGAGGGCGGTGCGATCGTGTGCGAGCGCGGCCCCCACAACATCATCCGCACCTGCTGCGAGTTCGCCATCGAGGAACGCTCGACCTGCGAGGTGTACGTGGGATCCCCTTCGGAGATCGCCTCTACGGCGCGCGCCCGTGCCGCGAGGAGCGTCGGCGCCTCCGACCTCATGTTCATAGACGATATAGGGGAGCTTCCCGTCCTTGAGCGTCTAAGGGCGGCGGCAGATGCCGCCGAGCTTCACGAAGTCGCCTCTTCCGTCGGCCTGGATATGAGCGAGCGGACGGCGCATCGCATTGTTTCCGGGCAGATCAAGCCCCTCAGGAGCGTGATGGCGCGCCTCACGCATCGCGGCGGTCCTAAACAGCCCAAGCCCGTCGACCTCGCGCACGACCATCGCGGGCTCAAGCTGTCCGCCGAGGACTCGCGCGACTTCTCGCGGGAGCTCGAGCGCGCGTTCGCGCTTCTCAGCGATCGGTATTACCTTAAGCTCGAGGATGCGCCGAAGGTTCGCGTCGGCAAAGGGCGCATCGTGGTGACCTTCGACGTCTCCGAGGACCTCTAAGGCGTACTTCGCTTTCCAAACAAAGGTTTTCTTTGTAGAATATCCGCAGCTTAACGACAATCTTCAAACCCAAAACGGACCAACTCAGGAGCACTTCATGGACTACCTCAAGGTATCGAGCAAGTCATCGCCGGCATCCGTGGCCGGCGCCATAGCCGGATTGGTCAAGGATGGGGAGCCGGTTAATATCCAGTGTGTGGGCGCCGGGGCCGTGAACCAGGCCATCAAGGCGGTCGCTATCGCACGCGGTTTTCTCATCCCCACGGGCTATGACGTTTCCTGCGCCCCCACTTTTTCCGATATTCTCATCGGCGGCGAGAGCCGCACGGCCATTAGGCTCGCCATCTATGTGCACAAGATTCAGACGCCGACGGTTCCTGCGGCCACCGGCATCGCTTCCTAAAGGGTAGGCCCATGAGCTCTCTTGTTGGCAAGACATATTATGTGAAGACTTTTGGCTGCCAGATGAACCTCCACGACTCCGAGCGCGTGGAGGGTCTTCTTGAGCAGAACGGGTGCATCTGGGTAGACGAGCCCGAACAGGCGGATATCGTCGTCTTCATGACGTGCTGCGTTCGCGAGAACGCCGACCAGCGCCTCTACGGGCAGGCGTCCGCTATGGTCAGCGCCCCCAAGCCCCCGTGCGGAAAGCGCGTCGTTGCTATCGGCGGTTGCATCGCGCAGCGCGACGGCGAGAAGATCAGGCAGCATATCCCTGCCGCCGATGTCGTCTTCGGGACGAGCGCCCTCGCGAGCCTCCCGGGACTCCTTTCGGAAGCATTTGAGAACGATGGAAAGACGGTCGAGGTCGATACCGGTGAGGAAGGTCGCGGTTTCTCTTGCGATCTCCCGACCCGACGCGCCCAGAAATACCATGCCTGGGTGCCGATCATGACGGGCTGCAACAACTTCTGTACGTACTGCATCGTGCCCTATGTCCGCGGGCGTGAGAAGAGCCGCACCATCGAGGCTGTTGTGGGGGAGTGCGAGCGGCTTGTTGCCGACGGTGTGCGTGAGATCACGCTGCTCGGGCAGAACGTCAATTCCTATGGACGCAACATCTACGGGGAGCCGCGTTTCTCGGAACTCCTTCGTGCCGTCGGCAAGACGGGCATCGAGAGACTGCGCTTTACTTCATCGAACCCGCACGACCTAACCGACGAGACTATTCGCGCTATGGCAGAGACCGAGTGCGTCATGCCTCATCTTCATCTGGCTGTTCAGAGCGGCTCAACGCGTGTGCTCAAGGCGATGAACCGCAAGTATACGAGGGAGCAGTATCTTTCCCTCGTTGGACGCCTGAGGGAGGCGATACCTGGCCTCGCGCTCTCCACGGATATCATCGTCGGCTTCCCCGGTGAGACCGAGGGGGATTTCGAGGACACGCTCTCGCTCGTGAGCGAGGCGGGGTTCTCCAGCGCTTTCACTTTCATCTACTCTCCGAGGCCCGGAACGCCCGCTGCAAAGATGCCTGACGATACGCCCAAAGAGGTCGTCCAGGGGCGTTTCGATCGCCTGGCGGACCTGGTCGCCAAGCAGGCCTACGAGTCGAATCAGCGAGAGCTCGGCAAGGCAGTTTCCGTGCTCGTCGAGGGTCCCTCAAAGCGCGACGGCGACGTTATGGTCGGCCACAGCGAGAAGATGCGCACGGTTCATTTCGGGCTTCCTGAAGGGATGGATTCGAACGAGCTCGTCGGCAAGCTGTGCTCGGTACGCGTCGACGAGGCACGCACCTGGTATCTCCGCGGGACCATCGAGGGCGATCCTCGTTGAGCCTCCCGGGACCCGTTATTGCCGTTGTTGGACCGACGGCCTCTGGGAAGAGCTCTCTGGCGGACCGGATAGCCCGGCGCTTGTCCTCGGAGGTGGTCTCCGTCGATGCCATGCAGGTTTACCGTGGTATGGATATCGGGACCGCGAAGACCCCCAGCATGGACAGGCTCGTTCCTCTTCGCATGGTCGACGTTTGCGACCCCTCGGACGATTATTCCGTCCAGCTTTTCCAGCGGGATTGCCGTGCGGTCGTCGATGAGCTGCTCGGGCAGGGCAAGGTCCCGGTCCTCTGCGGCGGAACGGGGCTCTACCTGAACGCTGTGATCGACGATATGCGGTTCCCGGCAGGCGAGAAGGGCGCGAAGGAACGCTCTGCCTACGAGGGTATTGCCGAGGAGCTCGGTGCTGAAGCGGTTTATCGGCAGCTCCAGGAGCGGGACCCTGCGAGCGCCGCCCTTATCCACCCCAATAACGTGAGAAGGGTCGTTCGTGCCCTCGAGATGCTCGATGAGGGCGTGAGCTACGCTGAGCACAACAAAGGGCTGCATAAGCGGGCGGCATGGTACCAAGCGTTCGTTTTCGGCCTCTCGATGTCTCGGGAGTTGCTTTACCGTCGCATCGAGGAGCGCGTCGACCTCATGATCGAGCAGGGGCTGGTTGAAGAGGTCCGAGGCCTCTATGAATCAGGTGCGCTCTGCAACACGACCGCGGGGCAGGCTATCGGCTATAAGGAGCTCGTTGGCTATCTGGAAGGTTCTGTGAGCTTGGAAGACGCCATAGGTTCCATCAAGGTAAGGACTCGCCGCTACGCGAAGCGTCAGATTTCCTGGTTCAAGAACGATCCCCGTGTCCGGTGGGTCAATCTTACGAGCGTCTCGCTCGAGGAGGCCGCCGATTGTATCCTTGCGTGCCTCGGTGAGTCCATGGAGGATGAGCATGGGTCGCTTTAAGCCCTTTTCTACCGAAAAGGTTGCCGAGAGGGCGATTCTCGTCGGCGTCGATAGGGGTAGCGGCCCTTGGACTTGCGAGGACTCGCTCGCCGAGCTCGAGAGGCTTGCGCAGACGGATGGGGCCGAGGTCGTCTTCTCCTTGACGCAGAAACTCGATAAGCCGTTCCCGAAGACGTTTATCGGCAAAGGCAAGGTTGAGGAGCTGGTCGGCTATGTTCAGCGCCTCGACGCCGACATCGTCATCTTCGATGACGAACTGACCCCATCGCAACAGTCGAATCTTGAACGTGCGGTCGGCGAGCCGGTTAAGATCATCGATCGCACGGCGCTCATCCTCGATATCTTCGGGGAGCATGCCCGTACCCACGAAGGTCGCCTTCAGGTCCAGCTTGCGCAGCTTCAATACGTTCTCCCGCGCCTTCGTGGCATGTGGAGCCACTTGGTGGGGGAGCAGACGCGCGGCGGTATCGGCGGCCGATTCGGTCAAGGCGAGAGTCAGCTTGAGGTCGACCGGCGCCTGGTGCGCGGACGTATATCTCATTTGAAAAAGGATCTTCAGGAGCTTGAGATAAGACGCGGCGTCCAGAGCAAGGCTCGTTGGGATTCGGGCGTTTATCGGGTTGCGCTCGTCGGGTACACGAACGCCGGCAAGTCGACGCTCTTGAACCAGCTAACAGGTGCCAGCGTCTATGCGAAAGACGAGCTTTTCGCAACCCTCGACCCCACGACCCGGTCGTTCGATTTGGCTGAAGGTCGCAAAATCACGCTGACCGATACCGTCGGTTTTATCCAGAAACTGCCGACCACCCTAGTTGAGGCTTTTAAATCGACGCTTTCCGAGGTGAAGGCTGCCGACCTTTTGTTGCTGGTGGTCGATGCCTCAGACCCGCGCCGGCAAGACGAGCTCGACGCTGTGGTGTCCATTCTCGGCGACATTGGAGCCGAGCGAATCAGGCGATTGGTCGTTTTGAATAAGTCCGATCTCTTGAATCAAGATGAGCTTCGGTCTATGGCGGCTGCGTACCCCGAAGCCGTCATGATCTCCGCGCGGGACGGCAAGGGCATTGACTCCCTTCTGTACCGCATCGGAAGAGAAGCGTCTTTGGGGGACGAGACGCTGACCGTTCTGGTGCCCTACGAGAAAGGCCTTCTTCTCAAGATGGTCCATGAGCGGTGCCAGGTCATGCGCGAGCAATATGTGGACGGCGGCCTGCTCGCCACGGTCAAGGCCTCGGAGAGAATGCGGCTTACCTTGGAAGGGTATCAGGTTGCAGACTCAGGAGAAAAGGCCGGAGAGCAAGAGTAACGTTGGCTGGTGGATTATGTAAATCTCCAGTGCGTGGCGGCCGATGAACTCGAGGGCAGGGCAACCGAAGCGCGTGATCGAGGTGCCTGAAAGAGCAGCCTTGAGGTCGGGCCCGATGCCCGCGCCGGCCAGGAAGAGCAACGAATAGGGGAGAGGCGGGTAGTAGTCTCCCGAAGAGAAACCTGGGCCGGGGAAACCGAGCCACGAGAGCAATTTCGTCTCATAGAGACATTGGGGGAGCTTAAGGCGCATGCCAGCAAACCCGATGATGCCGGAGCTGATTTGCAGACACATGACAAAGCAAATGAATAGCGCGACCGCCGCCACGAATCCCCTTGGGGCAATACCCCATAAATCGAGGATCGCATACAGCAGCGTTGAGGCGAACATGCAATAGATGATGCCGAACGAGATCGGAACATCGATATTTGCCAGCATTGTCACAACCCAGATGAGAAGCGCGACCACACCGTAGTTAAGGGAACGCCTGAAATTGTTCCGTGAATATGAGCACATGATGCCAGCTATGAAGAGGAAAACCCAAGAAATGCTCGCACGCCAAAAGTCCTCGAACGGCGGTTTAAACCACGGAAGCTCAAAGCCTTGGATGGCGGTCAGGTCGTAGCAAAAATGAAAGAGGACCATCGACACGACGCTGAGCCCACGCAACGCGTCGAAAATCCTCACCCTCCCGTGCTTTGAATCCCGGGAGGGTGAGGAGGCGCCCTTCCCCTTCATCTGGTTGGCGTCGGAAACCAAAGTCATCGCGCCTTTAGGAAACCGATCGGATAAGCGCCGTGACTTTGCCGATGATGGTGGGATTGTCGGCATAGATGGGCGACATGGCGTCGTTTTCAGGCTGAAGCCTGATGCGGTCCTTCTCGCGATAGAACGTCTTTACCGTCGCGGAATCGTCAATGAGGGCCACGACGATCTCCCCGTCGTGCGCGTCGTGCTGCTCCTTGACGACGATGTAGTCACCGTCGAAGATACCGGCGTTGACCATGGACTCGCCGTGCACGCGGAGGATGAAGGAGCTCGAGTCGCCCACGATGCTCGTGGGAAGCGTGAGGCTCTCCTCGACATTCTGCTCTGCCAGGATGGGCACGCCCGCGGCGACTCTCCCAACGAGCGGCAGCGTAATCGCGTTGTTGTTGAGGTCCTGGGAAACCTCCGCGAGCTTCGCGCCTGAAGCGCCCTGATCCTCGCCGTCGGAGACGACCTCAATGGTCCTGGGCTTCTTCGGGTCGCGCTTGATGTAGCCGTTGGACTCAAGGGCCTTGAGGTGCATGTGCACCGTCGAGGGCGATGCGAGCCCGACCGCCTCGCCGATCTCCCTGACCGAAGGCGGGTAGCTGTGCTCCTTGGTATAGGCGAGGATGTATTCGTAAATAGCGAGCTGACGCTTACCGATCTTTCCCTTTGCCATGGGCGGCCTCCTTCTCGTTAAGGTGATATTACACCAAACACCTGTTTTCTGCAAACGAGCGTTCTATTTCTCTTGACGCGAAAACGTGTCTCTATTACTATACGAACAAGGGTACTCAGGTACACGTGTACTAATTCTATTGTTGTCACAAGGCGCCGGTATAAATGGGACAGTCAAAACAAGGCGGAAGGTAAGCCTCATGAAGAAGAACATGCCCAAGAAGATGCCCAAGAACATGCCCAAGTACGTGCTGTATCCCGTTTCCGGCACCGCTGCGCTGCAGGCCGAGGTCTCGCCGGCGCTCGTTCTTATCGAGGGCGGTAAGCTCGCCCAGGGAGATGCGGAGTCGCGCTCTCGAAGGGCTTGCGACGCACGTTGCGGGTTATCTTTCCTGATACTGGCTTCTGCGCTGCTACTCATCGCCCTTACCGCAATCCTCGCTTCTCATGAGTTGAGCCTTCGCAAAACGATGGCCTCTCGGCTAGACTCCGCGCCGTCCGCTTCGGTCAGGGTTCTCGATGGCGAGAGCCTTTGGGACATTGCCGAGGATCATAGGGTCGACGGGGTCTCTACCAAGGACGTCGTCTCCTGGATTAAAGCTAAGAACGGCCTTTCGAGTTCTAGTCTTTCTGCAGGTCAATCTCTTTTGGTGCCGGCGTCTTAAATTGCGACGATGACCGTGTGCTACCGTAGACAGCGTAACCTTATTCAAAGGGAGGTTCGATGCGCTGTCCTAAATGCGGCTTCGACGAATCTAAGGTCGTCGATTCCCGGCCATCCGAGAATAACGACGCCATTCGCAGACGTCGCGAGTGCACGGGTTGCGGGTTTCGCTACACGACCTATGAGCGCTGTGAGGAAACACCTCTGATGGTCATTAAACGAGACGGCCACAAAGAGACCTTTGAGCGCCAGAAACTGATGCGCGGGCTCTTTGCCGCCACGGTGAAAAGAGACGTTCCTGCCCAGACGCTGAGCGATTTGATCGACAGTATCGAGGCAGAGCTGCGCGACGGCGGTGTTACCGAGGTTTCTTCTATTGACCTTGGGAGCATGGTGCTGCGGCGCCTGCTGAAGATCGACAAGGTCGCGTACATTCGTTTCGCCTCGGTGTATCGCGAGTTCAAGGACGTTGATGAGTTCAGCGAGGAGTTGAGGAGCCTTGCCAATGAGTGACGACCGCATTTTGCTGCCGATTAAGCGCCTCGACCCGGATATTGAGCTTCCAAGTTATGCGTATGCGGGCGACGCCGGACTTGATCTTCGCTCGAGTGAAGACGTCGTCCTTGCTCCCCTTGAGCGTCGTCTAGTCTCCACTGGGCTCGCAATTGCCATTCCCGACGGGTATGCCGGTTTCGTCCAGCCCCGCAGTGGGCTTGCCCTCCGGAAAGGACTCTCGATGGCGAACACCCCCGGTCTTGTCGACGCTCATTATCGCGGTGAGCTTAAGGTGTGCGCCGTCAACCTCGACCCTGAGAACACGATAGAGATCAAGAGGGGCGAGCGCATCGCCCAGCTGGTCATCCAGAAGGTCCCGGTCGTTGAGTTGGTTGAGGTCGAAGAGCTCGATGAGACCGATCGAGGCTCAGGCGGGTTCGGTTCAAGCGGGGTCTAGCCATGCACGCCCATGACGTAGTTGTCCTCGGCTCCGGCCCGGCTGGTTGCTCTGCCGCCCTGTATGCCCGCAGAGAACTTCTCGACGTGCTTGTCCTTGAGAAGGGCGAGTGGGGCGGTCAGATTGCCTCATCGAGCGAGATCGAGAACTATCCCGGCGTTCCTCGGACAGATGGCTATAGCCTCATGGCCTCTATGCGTGACCAAGCGTTGTCGTTCGGCGCCGAGTTCGTTCAAGAAGAGGCAGTGAAGCTGAGGGGTTTGCCCGACGACACGTTCTCGATTTTGACGAATTCAGGCGAGATAATCGCACGGTCCATAATCGCGTGCCTCGGCACCAGCCCTTCGCGCGCCGGGTTCCATGGCGAGGTCGCTTTTACTGGCCGTGGCGTCAGCTACTGCGCCACCTGTGATGGATTGTTCTACCGTAACAAACATGTGTTCGTATATGGGGGAGGGAATAGCGCGGCGGAGGAAGCGTTGTTCCTGTCCCGTTTCGCCAGGCTTGTGTCCGTTGTCGTGCGCAAGGGTCGCATGAGGGCGGACACTTCGCTCGTTCGTAAGCTTGAGGCCACATCGAACATCGAGCTTCTCTTCGAGACAAGCATTGTTTCAGTTGAAGGCGAAGATCTCATCAGTGCGATAACCTTGTGCAACGTCGCCGACGGATCGCAGAGGCGCTTGGAGTTCGAAGAAGGTTCCTTCGGTGTCTTCGTGTACGTCGGTTCTCGGCCGAACACGGAATTGCTCAAGGGTATCGCCAGGCTTGATGGACGCGGGTATGTGATTACCGATGAGCGCATGCGTACGAGCGCTCAGGGCATCTATGCCGCCGGTGATTGTCGTAACGGAGTCCTTAAGCAGGTCGTAACGGCCGCAGCGGATGGTGCCGTGGCTGCTGTCTTTGCCTCGAGGTATCTCGGTGATTTAAAAACGCGATAATATATCTTATGTAAAGTAGAGCAATCTAGAATCAGAGGGCCTTTCCGTCCTCATGACGAGCATTCCTACCCTTGTGGCCGTGTCATGACATCAAGTTTCATGGTCACGTCGTCCTCGACGTCCGAATCCAAGATTAGGAGAAGCTCGTCCAAGGCCTCGATGACTGAGGAACCGTTTGGTATGATCTCGCTGGACGCACGTTCTATAAGGACCACGCGCGTCCCGTCGGGCCACGGTATCTCAGATACCATTTTGCCCTCGAGTCGGCTTCCGGCGCCCACGTGGAAGGTTTTAACGATCTTCCTGCCAGGTACGCCTTCTACCGCGGGCATTTCCTCGCAAATGTCGAGCTGACTTGCTAGCAGGTGCTCATAGAACGGGTCGGTCTTAGTCAGGTTCGCGACCATATAGGCGATTATCGACACGAGCGAGACCGAGAGGAGCGCATCAAGCGACCCTGTGAGCTCGAAAACGAGGACGACGCCGGTGACCGGTGCCCTTACGACCGCGGCGAAGAGGCCGGCGATGCCGAGCGCCATGAAGTTCTCATAGAAGGTCAGGCCGCGGCCGAGGAACGCCTCCATGCAGAGCGCGAAGCATGACCCCACGAGGGCGCCCATGATGACCAGCGGAAAGAGCGTTCCGCCCGGTGCCCCAGACCCGAACGAGAGAGTGGTGAAGAGATATTTAGCCCCCAGCAGGGCGAGCATCGGCAGGAACCGGAGCCCGGCCGGCTCGATGATCTTCTCGAAAATCGCGTCGCCGCCGCACATAAGCTCAGGCCAGGCGAAGGCGGCGACGCCCGCGAGCATGAACGGGATGATGAGCCTGAGGTACGGCAATCCCCTCTCGATCCTGCCGTAAAGCCGCTGGCAGGCGAACATGCCGCGATTATGAAAAGCGCCGAGAAGCCCGCACACGACGCCGAGAAGGACAACGAAGGCATAATCGACATGAGGGAGATTCTTCGTGAACTCAAGGCTCATGACCGGCGCGACCCCGAGGATGCCGGACACGAGGTAATCGGCCATGAGCGACGAGGCCATGACCGAGATGATGAGAGAAGAGGTGAACTCTTTATGTATCTCCTCGATGGCGAAGAGCACGCCGGTGAGCGGCGCGTGGAATGCCGCCGACATGCCGGCGGCCGCGCCGCACGTGACGAGAAGGCGCTCCTCTCCCCTCTTTCTACCGAAAAGCTTTGAGACGGCCTTGCCGGCCATGCCCCCGAGCTGAACGCTCGGG
>CAZEHG010000008.1:0-25622 GCA_964512475.1 uncultured Atopobium sp. | reverse complement strand
CCTTCAGCGGGGCTTGCCGAGCCGCCCGAAGCGCTTTCAGGGTCGTCGGCTACTCTGCCTCAATGCCGGCGTTGATGGCGTCTGCGATGGTCTTACGGTCATCGACGCTACGGACAAGGCTCTTGAACTCTTCCTTCATCAGCAGGACGGCGGTCTTGGAAAGAAGCTTGATGTGGGTGGTGCCGGCCTCTACGTCTGGCACGAGCAGGGCGATGGCCACATCGACAGGCGCGCCGTCGAAGGAAGGCCACTCGAGGGCGCGCTTGTTCTTCACAACGATGACGGCGGCGCGCTTGATGGCGTCGGTCTTGGCGTGGGGCACGGCAAAACCATCGGTCATGCCGGTCTCGCCCATGCTCTCCCGGTCCAAAAAGGCTTCGTAAACGGCATCGGCGTCGTCGGTTATGCCAAGCTCGGCGGCGCGGTCGGCGATGAAGCGGAGGACGGCCTCGCGGTCCTCGATATCCTGGTTGACGAAGATGTTGTCTTCCTTGACGAACTCGCTCACTGCGGGCTCCTTGTCTGTGCGGGCGGCAGTGCACCTCCGTGCAGCCGCGATCTTAGATGGTGTCCAAAACTCACGGGGCAGCTCACAGGCGAGCAATCCCAAAGAAGCGGGGCGAGCGCCAAGAAGGGCACCCGCCCCGATCAGTCTGCCGGAACCTAGCGGGCGTTCCTGAGGATGTTCTCGATATCCTCGACATGCAGCTCCATGAAAGCGCCGGCATGGTCGCCGCCACGGGCGTCGACGGCACCCTGGGCCATCTCGTGGATCTGGTCGTCGGTCGGATCGACCCCCAGCTCAGAGAGGCTGGTGGGCAGGTTGATGGAGTGGCACCACTGATCCCAGGCGTCGATGCCGCGAAGACCGGTCTGCTTGGGGTCGTGGTAGTCGTTCTGGACCCCCCAGACGTTGACGGCGAACTGGGCGAAGCGCTCGGGATCGACGTCGATGACGTACTTGGCCCAGCTGGACCAGATGGCGGTGAGGCCGGCGCCGTGAGCGACATCGAACATGGCGCCAATCTCGTGCTCGATAGCGTGGCAAGCAAAGTCGCCGACGCGGCCGAGCCCGGTCAGGCCGTCGTGGGACTTGGCGCCTGCCAGCAGCAGGTTAGCGCGAGCAGGGTAGGACCGGGGGTTGGCGAGGGCCTCCGGGACGAAGGTCTTGACGGTGCGCATGAGGCCTTCGGCCAGCTCGTCGGAGAGCTCGACGTGCTGCTCAGTGGTGAAGTAGCGCTCCATCGTGTGCATCATGATATCGGCGCCGGGAGCAGCCGTCTGGAAAGGCGGCAGCGAATAGGTGAGCTCCGGGTTCATGATGGCGAAGAGAGGACGGGCGCACTCGTGGTTGTAGGAGCGCTTGAGCATCTTCTCGCCCATGGTGTCGATGTTGATGACCGTGGAGTTGGAGGTCTCCGAGCCGGTGCCGGCCAGGGTGGAGATGGCGCCGATCTTGGCGATCTTGTCGGTGCTCACCTTGCCGAGGAAGAGGTCCTCGAGGTCGAAGTCGTTGGCGAGTCCGTAGGCGATCGCCTTGGAGGAGTCGATGGCGGAGCCGCCGCCGATAGGCAGGATGAAGTCCACGCCCTCCTTCTTGCAGAGCTCGACGCCCTTCTTCACAAGCGAGAGGCGAGGGTTGGGCACGACGCCGTCGAGCTCGACGTACTCGATGCCCTCGGCCTCGAGGCCCTCCTCGATGCGGGCAAGAAGACCGGTGTCGCGCACGTAGTCGCCGCCCCAGTGGATAAGGGCCTTATGGCCGCCGAACTCCTTGATGAGGCGACCGGCCTCCTTCTCGGTGTCCTTGCCAAAGACGATCTTGGTCGGGACCAGGTACTCAAAGTTAACCATGCTATCAATACCTTTCTGTCTAGGTGCTTCAGCTTGGAGCGCGGCTTCAGGCGACTACTCGGCCGTGAAGTACATGCTGATGCCCTGGCCGCCGCCGATGCACATAGAGACCATGGCGTCCTTCTTCTCGGGGTGGCGACGAGCAAGCTCGTAGGCGCACTTGATGGCGAGGATGGTGCCGGTGGCGCCGATGGGGTGGCCGATGGAGATGCCGCCGCCGTAGATGTTGACCTTCTCGGGGTCGAGGCCGAGGTCACGGCGGACCGCGTAGGCCTGGGAGGCGAAGGCCTCGTTGATCTCGAAGAAGTCGATGTCGGTAAGGTCAAGGCCGAGCTTCTCGGCAAGCTTCTTTGAGGAGAAGTACGGGCTGTAGCCCATGAGGGAGGCCTCGTAGCCTGCGACGGCGAAGTCGCGGATGCAGACCATCGGGGCGCAGCCGAGCTCCTCGGCCTTGGCGCGGGTCATGATGACCACGGCGGCCGCGGCGTCGTTCAAGGAGGAGGAGTTGGCGGCGGTCACGGTGCCGGTGCCGTCCGTCACGAAGCAGGGCTTGAGGCGGGCAAGGCTCTCGGCGGTGACGCCCTCGCGCGGGTTCTCGTCGGTGTCGAAGACGGTGACGGCGCCCTTGCGGCCCTTGACCTCGACGGGGACGATCTCGTCCTTGTAGACGCCCTCGGCGATTGCCTTGCAGGCGCGCTGCTGGGACTGGGCGGCGAAGGCGTCCTGCTCCTCGCGGGAGACGTTGAACTTCTTGGCGACGTTCTCGGCGGTGATGCCGTTGTGGGAGTGGTCGAGCGGCCAGGTCAGGATGTCGATGACGCCGTCCTCGAACTGCTTGTGGCCCATGCGGGCGCCCCAGCGGGCGGAAGGCACGTAGTAAGGCAGCTGAGAGAGGCTCTCGGCGCCGCCGGCTACGACGACCTCGGCCTGGCCGCACTTGATCTCCATGATGCCATCGGCGATGGACTGCAGGCCGCTACCGCACTGACGGTTGACGGAATAGGCGCAGGTCTCGTTGGGAAGGCCGGCCTTCAGGCTGATGGCGCGGGCGACGAAGCCGTTCTCGCCCCAGGAGCCCACCTGGCCGATGATGCACTCGTCGACGACGGCGGGGTCGATGCCGGCACGCTTGACGGCCTCGGCCACGACGATGGAGCCCATGTCGATGGCCGAGACGGTCTTCAGGCTGCCGCCGAACTTGCCGACGGCCGTGCGGGCGCCGGAGACGATGACGATATCGTCGGGATTCTTCTCGAACATGCGGTTGCTCATTGGTTCACTCCTTTTTTGGGGCCGGCGAGAAGGGCTGTTCTCCCTCCGCCGGCCCAGCTTATGGCTGTTGGAACGCTGACGCGCGGCTACGCGGACGGGCCGACGCGGCTACGCAGAGTAGTCGTAGAAGCCCTTGCCGGTCTTGCGGCCAAGGTTGCCGGCGTCGATGAGCTCCTTGAAGACGGGGGCCGGACGATACAGGTCGTCGTGGTCATAGCCCTCGTAAAGGTTCATGAGAGAGGCGTAGACGACGTCGATGCCGGCGAAATCCATGAGCTCGCAGGGGCCCATGGGGTGGTTGCAGGCGAGCTTCATGGCCGTGTCCACGTCCTCGGCGGAGACACCCTCGGAGACGAGCCAGGCGCCCATGTTCTCGTACGGGTTGATGACGCGGTTGACGATGAAGCCCGGGGTGTTGGGGGCGTCGACGGAGGTCTTGCCGATGGCGTCGGCGAACTCGTGGGTCTTGGCGAAGGCCTCGTCAGAGGTCTTCTCGCCGCGAATGATCTCGACGAGCTTCATGACCGGGGCGGGATAGAAGAAGTGCAGTCCCAAGACGGACTCCGGGCGCTTGGTGGAGGCGGCGATCTCGTCGATGGAGATGCCGGAGGTGTTGGTAAGAAGGACCGCGTCCTCGTCGGCGAACTCGTCCATCTTCTGGAACGTGGACTGCTTGAAGTCCAGGCGCTCAGGGACGGCCTCGATGATGAACTTGGCGCCGGCGACCTCCGAGTAGTCGGTGCTGTAGGTAAGGCGGTCGAGGATGGCCTGACGGTCCTCGGCGCTCATCTTGTTCTTGTCGACCTTCTTCTGGAGAAGCTTGCCGACGAGGGCCTGCGCCTTGTCGAGCGGGGCCTGGGCGATGTCGATGTTCACAACGGTGAAGCCGGCCTGGGCGCAGGCCTGGGCGATGCCGCCGCCCATGAGACCGCTGCCGATAACCGCGACCTTGACGTTGTCCATGTGAGTTCCCTTCTGTTGTGCTGCCTAACTCATGACGTGTCTGAACGTGCGACCCAGACGCCGAGGCTTCTTGTCGGGCCCGGGGTAATCTATGTGCGCTGGCAAGAAGCGCGCTTCTTGCCTACTTGGCCTCGAAGTCGGCGAGGAGGCCGGAAGGGCCGTCCTGGACAAAGAGGCTGGCATCCATCTCCTTGAGGTCGTCGGCGATGATGGGCGCGAAGTCCATCATGTCGAGGACCTGGGTCTGGAGGTCGATGCCGGGGGCAATCTCGATGAGCTTGACGCCCTCGGGGACGAGCTCGAAAACGGCGCGCTCGGTCACGACGACCACGCGCTGGCCCTTCTTGCGGGCGGCAGGGCCGTTGAAGGAGAGCTGGGCCACGTGGGCGACCATCTTCTTTATGGCGCCCTCCTGCAGGATGGTGAGCTTGCCGCCCTCAAAGGAGTACTTGGCGCCCTTGGCGGTGAACGTGCCCAGGAAGACGACGGTCTTGGCATTCTGTGTGATGTCGACGAAGCCGCCGGCGCCGGCGCAACGCGGGCCCATCTTGGTTGAGTTGACGTTGCCGTCGCCGTCGAGCTCGCCCATGCCCATGTAGGTCACGTCGACGCCCGCACCGTCGTAGTAGTCGAACTGCTCGGGATGGCTAACCATGGCAAGAAGGTTCTGGCCGATGCCGAAGTCTATGCCGCCGAGCTGGACGCCGCCGTAGATGCCGCTCTCTACGGTGATCATGACCTTGTCGGAGAGACCCTCCTCGGCGCAGACGCGGCCCACCATGTCGTTGGGGATGCCGGTGCCCAGGTTGACGACGCAGCCCGGGTAGAGCTCCTTGCAGCCGCGGCGGGCGATGAACTTGCGCTCGTTGAAGGGCGCGGGCTCCACGGCAGACTGAGGGACGCGCAGCTTGCCCACGTAAGAGGGGTCGAAGTAGATGGAGGACGTCATGCGGTGGTCCTCCTCCGGGTTGGGGCAGACCACGACCTCGTCGATGAAGACGCCCGGGACGGTGACGTCCTTGGGGTTGATGGTGCCGGTCTCGGCGACCTCTCGGACCTGGGCCACGACCTTGCCGCCGTAGCGCTTGGTGGCAAGAACCGCGTTGAAGACCTCGAGCTTCATGGCCTCGTCGGTAGTGGTCATGTTGCCCATCTCGTCGCAGACGGTGCCCCGGATAAAGCAGACGTCGATGGGGACCTCGTGGTAGAACATGTATTCCTCGCCGTGAATCTGGATGATCTCCGAGATGTCGGGCAGGGGCTTGGTGCGGTCGTTCATCTTGCCGCCCTCAACGCGCGGGTCGATGAAGGTGCCGAGGCCAACCTTGCTCATCTTGCCGGGCAGGCCGCAGGCCATGGAGCGGTAGAGCTGGGCTATCTGTCCCTGAGGCAGGCAGTAAGCCTCGACCTGATTGTTGGCGATCATGTCCATCCAACGGGGCTGAAGGCCCCAGTGTGAGCCGATGATGCGCGTGACCAGGCCCTCGTGGGCAAGGTGCTGGATGCCGCGGGAGCGGTCGGACTGGCCGCAGGAGTGCAGCAGCGTGAGGTCACGCGGATGGCCGGTCTCAAGGAAGCTCTTCTCGATCGCCTTGAGGTTGGACTCGGAGGCCGAGACGAGGGTCATGGCGATGGTGCAGATGGTGGAGCCGTCGGGAATGCCCGCGGCCACTTCCTCGGGGGTGACGAAGTTGGCTTTGAGGGTCTTTGATGCCATGCTTGGGTTTTCCTTCCTAGCTCTTGCTGTTGAGTGTGGCCAGGACGGCGTCGCGAACAGCTCCGCGGTCCGGCTTGTCTCCCCTGGTCTGGGGAATCTTCTCCACGAACACGTAGTGGACGGGAATCTTGAAGTGGGCGATTCGTCCGGCGAGTGCATCCGTGATGTCTTGCGCGCCGATGACGCTTCCGGGCTCTCGCACGATCGCCGCGACGGGAACCTCGCCGTAGAGCTCGTCCGGGATGCCGGCGACGCAGCTCTCGGAGACGCCCTCGACCTCGCAGAGAACCTCCTCGAGGGCGGAGCACCAGACCTTCTCGCCGCCGCGGTTGATCATGTCCTTCAGGCGGTCGACGACCCAGACCATGCCCTCATCGTTGGCATAGGCCACGTCGCCGGTGTGAAGCCAGCCACCCGGCTCGATCTCGCCGCCGTCATGACGGAAGTAGCCAGGGGTGACGCAGGCGCCGCGGAGCAGCAGCTCGCCCATCGTGCCCCAGGGGACCTCGTCGCCGTGCTCGTCGACGATCTTTGCGTCGATACCGGGGACGGGCTTGCCCGTGGCCCCCGCAAAGACCGAGGTCGGGGAGTCGAGGGGGAAGAGAAGCGCCGGCGAGGCGGTCTCGGTCATGCCGTAGACAACCTGGAATGTTGCCGTGGGCATCCATTGGTGGAACCGCCGCATGGTGCCCACAGGCTCGCAACTGGAGCCGGAGAGCATGCAGCGTACGCTGGGCAAGTCGGGGAACTCGCCGCGCAGGGGCAGAAGCTCCGCGAAGGAGGTGGGGCTGCCGTGCAGGTACGTGATCTTGCGGTCGCGCACGCAGGCCAAGACGCGCCGAGCGTCGAAGAGGCGGTGCAGGTAGGTGGTCGCGCCCACGTACACAAACTGGATGAGCAGCGCGATGAGGCCCGTCACATGGTAGATCGGGATGGGTATGAGGCAAGAATCCGCCGGCGTGGTGCCCATGAGACGCTGGTAAACCATTGCCGCGTGGATGACGTTGGCGTTGGAGAGCTCGACACCCTTCGCGCGCGACGTGGTGCCGCTCGTGAACATCATGATGGCAGTGCCCTCAGGAGTTCCCATGGGCTCGCGAAGACTCGCGAAGCCCTCCGCCTGGGCGAAGCCGTAACCGTCCTCGACGCCACGCGCCCAGACGATCTTCGACGGGCTCAGGGGCAGCGACGGCACCCAGCGCTCGAACTCCTCCCCGGCCACGAGGGCGGTGAGGTCGGCTGCCTGCATAAGCGAGGCCACCTCGGGTTCGCGATACTTGGTGGGTAGGGGCACGCAGACTGCGCCGGCCTTGGAGATAGCGAAGAGCGCCACCACGAACTCCAGGTCGGCGTGCATGAGCAGGCCCACGCGGCTGCCGGGGACCACCTGAGCCTCGGTGGCGAGGAACCCGGCCAGGTCGTCGACGTGGGCGAGAAGCGCGGCGAAAGTGGTCGCGCGCCCCCAGTCGTCTACGACCGCGACGGCCTCGGGCGTGCGGGCAGCGGTATCCGCCAGCAGGTGGTAGAGGCTCGGCCTCATGTCGTCGAAGGTATAGACCTCACGGCCGGACACCACATGGGTGCCCATGCCGCGCTGGATTGCCTGGTTCCAGCAACGAGACCCGGAAATCACAGGTTCTCCTCCATCTTGATGCCGATAGACACGAGCGAAAAGACGCGTTGGGCGGCGAGCCTGAAGTTGCGCTCGGCATGGGCGAGCACGTCCTCGATAGAGGCCGCGTCGATGACGGCGGGCACAATGGCGTCCACGCCAAGGTTCAACAGCTCGCACGCCTCCGGGCTCATACCGCCCACGATAGCCACACACGGCACGCCGGCGGCACGGCAGCGCGCCGCGACGCCGGAGACGACCTTGCCGTGGGCCGACTGCCCGTCGGCGTGGCCCTCGCCCGTGACACAGAGGGAGCAGCCGGCAAGAACCTCGTCGAAGCGCACGAGGTCAAGGACCCAATCGACACCGCCCACGACCTCGGCGTTCAGGAAGAGGCGGGCAGCGGCGCCAAGGCCGCCTGCCGCGCCCATGCCGGCCTCGTCGGCGACGGAGGCGCCGAAGGTAGCCTCCAGCACGCCACAGAACTTGACCATGCCGGCCTCAAGGGCGTCGGCCATGGCGGGGTCGGCCCCCTTCTGGGGGCCGAAGGTGTAGGTGGCGCCGCGAGGCCCGACGAGCGGGTTGTCCACGTCGCACATGACGTGGAAGCTCGTCTCGGCCACGCGGGGGTCCATGCCCGAGAGGTCGATCTTCTCAACGAGGCCAAGGTCGGAGCCGGTGCCGGCAAGCTCGTTGCCGGAGACGTCCAGGAAGCGGACGCCCAGGGCGCGCATGGCCCCCATGCCGCAGTCGTTGGTGGCGGAGCCGCCGATGGCGAGCGAGACGTCGCGCGCGCCGCGGTCGAGGGCGTCGAGCAGGAGCTCGCCCGTCCCGTAGGTGCTGGTTTTGAGCGGGCTTCTCTCCGCGTCGGCAAGAAGGGGCAGCCCCGAGGCAGCGGCCATCTCTATGACGGCACGGTTACCCGGAAGGATGCCGTAGGACGCCTCGACAAGACGACCGAGGGGGTCGGCAACGGTCACGCTCACGCGCTCGCCGCCGAGGGACGCCACGACGGCATCGACCGTCCCCTCTCCGCCGTCGGCCACCTCAAGGCTCTTGCACTCTGCGTCGGCAAAGAAGGCCCGCGCCTCCTCGGCCAGGAGCTCCGAAGAGCGGGCCGAGGAGAGCGTGCCCTTGAACGAATCACATGCGAAGAGGAAGCTCGTCATAGGGCTAGTCCATCTCCTCCACCTGATCGTCGGAGAACTGCCAGCGGTTGGAGGAGCCGAAGAGGTCCATGTAGCGCTCAAGCCACGTGGCCGCCTTCTCCTCGGCATCGGTAGCGACGAAGATGTAGTCAGGAAGGTCCTCGTGGGAGCTCAGGAACTCCTTGACGGCACCCACGTAGGCGCGGGAATAATCGGTCCAGAGGTTCACCTTGTTGATGCCGCCGGCAACAGCCTTCTTGAAGTTGTCGTCGCCAGCGCCGGAGCCGCCGTGGAGGACGAGCGGGTAATCCTCGCCCAGCGCCTCCTTGATCTGGGCAAGGCGCTCGAAGTCGAGCCTAGGCACATAGTCGGCAGGGTACTTGCCGTGTGCGGTGCCGATGGCGACGGCAAGGGAGTCGCAGCCGGTGCGCTCGACGAACTCGACGGCCATCTCGACCTTGGTGTACATGTCATCAGACCTGCCGTCGCCCTCGGCGGCCTGGCCAACGTGGCCAAGCTCGGCCTCGACGGACGCGCCGTGGGAGTGGGCGAAGGCCACGACCTGCTGGACGCGGCGGATGTTCTCCTCGAAGGGCAGGGAGGAGGCGTCGCACATGACGGCGGAGAAACCGGCCTTGATGCAGCGGCAGATGTCCTCGAACTCGCCGCCGTGATCGAGGTTCAGGGCCACGGGAACGTTAAGCGGCTCGGCGATTGCCTTGACCATAGGGACCCAGACCTCGGGAGTGGCGTTCATACGCATCTGGCGAGGGGAAACGTCGAGAATAACGGACGACTTCTTGGCCTCGGCGGCCATGCAGGCTGCCTTGACCATGTTGTAGCAGGGACAGTTGGGCGCGGGGACCGCATAGTGGTTGACGCTTGCGTGCTGGAGCATTTCCTTCATGGAAACATACATGAGAGAGACCTTCCTCGGTTGCCTGACTCCCCAGCGGTTGCGGCTTGGGGCCAGCCGAAAGCGGAGATTTCAAACTTAGATGGTGCGGGTACTTTAGGTGGTACAAGTGCTGCTGATTGCGGGCAGGGCTTGCTTCGAGCGGGCGAGAAACGAGTGGCTTGTCTTTTGGGCAATCACGGTGCCCCTGGATGAGAAGGGCGGGGAGACTCGCTGTGGTCTCCCCGCCCGGGCAGTGCAAATCCGGGCTTAGCCCAGGAGCTGGTCGAGAACGCCGTTGCCAGCCATGTCGCCTTCAGCCTCGACGGGCTTACGGAGCAGGAAGTAGAGGGTGCCGTTGACGGCAGCGCCGATGAACCAGAACAGGACGAACTGAAGCGGGTTGCTCATCATCGGGATGACGAAGACGCCACCGTGGACAGCAGCGGACTCGAGGGCGAAGTAGCCGCAGAGACCACCGGAGATGGCACCGCCGATCATGCACGGGATGATGCAGCGCCAGGTGTCCTGAACCAGGAACGGGATGACATACTCCTGAATATAGCAGCACGCGAGCACGAGGCCGGAGACCGTGGTGGAGCGCTCCTTCTCGGTGAACTTCTTCTTGCCGGTGAAGCGGTCGATAATCTGGGCGAAGCAGACGCCGAGCGGGTTCTGCATGCCGCCGCACATCTTGCATGCCGCAGGCCCGAGGATGCCGTCGGCGTTGAGGCCGTTCGCGACGAGAGCAACAGCCTTGGAGATCGGGCCGCCCTGGTCGGTGGACATGCCGATACCGATCGCAGCGCCGAACACAGCGCCGCCGACGCCCTGGAGGTTGGTCAGCAGGGAGGTGATGGCGGTCATGAACCAGCCGATGGGCACACCGATGACGTACCACATAAGAAGAGACGTCACAGCGGTGCCGACGACCGGGATGATCAGGATCGGGAAGACGGACTGCACGGAGCTGGGGACCTTCTTGGAGAGGTCCTTGAGCCAGATCACGATGTAGCCGGCGAGGATGCCGCCGACAACGGCGCCGAGGAAGCCGGCCTTGATCGTGTTGGAGATGACGCCGACAGCGAAGCCGGGAGCCAGGCCGGGCTTGTCCGCCATGGCATAGGCGGTGTAGGCGCCGATGACCGGGACGCAGACATCAAAGATAGCGGAGCCGATGGAGTAGACGACCATGGCCAGATTGTACTCGGTGTAACCGCTCACAGCCTTCATGTCGGCCGCGATGTTGTAGCCTCCCATGGCCTTAGCGATGCCCCACAGGACACCACCACCGACGATGAAAGGAATCATGTAGGAAATGCCTGTAAGCACAGCGTCCCATGCCACACGGGCTGCGCTCTTCTTCTTGGCGTTTTTGCGCTGAATCTCAGCCATTAACCAATCGCCTCCAGTACCTCATCAACGACGGCGAGTGCCGTCTCCAGCGTCATAACCTCGTTCGTCTTGCAGCTTAGGGTGGGGATGGGATCAAAACGCTCCCCCTGCTTGATCTTGACGTCAGCCGCGATGATGGCGGCATCGGCACGAGCGAGGTCCTCATCGGTGACAATGTTCTCGGCACCGGTAGCGCCCTGGGTCTCGATCTTGGCCTCACAACCGCGGGCCTCGATGGCCTTAGTAAGGGACTCGGCAGCCATGAACGTGTGCGCGATACCGATCTGGCATGCGGTGACACCGACGATGAACTTCTTAGCCATTCTGTTCCTCCTTTCCAAACGCTTCGTTTCCTTGTGTCGCCTTCATACCCCCACCTGGCTCCTACGGGCTTCTACTTATGTGGAAGGGGTCGTTAAGTGGTTTTATTGTATTTTCGGCTTGACTGATTGGAGCGAGAATCCTCTCTTATGGCTGCTCTTCATGTTTTCTTCACCCTTCGTTCGTTTATTTGTTCTGTTTTGCAAAGAATTCAGCATTAAATTGCCTTACGAGAACTAATTTGCACACATTTCCTACATAGATGAGCTCTAGCGCGCCGCACGGTGCTTTTGTTTGGATATGATTGCCCCTACGAAAAGGCGCGCGCCCGGGCGCGCTTTAAGTTTGCAGGGAAAGGGGACGGCCCATGTCCAAGGAAAACACCGCGGCCGAGAAGCTCTCCATCACCGCCAATGTCGTTCTTCTCGGCTCTTATCTCTTCATGGGCGTGTGTTTGTTCGCGGGCGCCATCCTCGTGATCACCCAGCCCCTCCCCTTCGCGGAGCACCCCCTCGTCATGAAGATAGGCATCGGATGGATCATGATTCCGGTCTCCCTCTTCATCATCTGCTCCAACGCCGTCAAGATCGTCCGGCGTCGCAACGCCATCGTCATTGATGAGAAGGGCATAACCGACAACACGGACTCCATGGGCTCAGGCTTCACTCCCTGGGACGAGATCTCCGAGGTCTATCTGCTTCGCCTCAAGGACGATACCTACCTGTGCGCCGTGCCCGTCGACTACGACGCTTGGGTCGCCAAGCGCAACCGTCGCCAGGAGCGCCTTGCCCGCGCAAACAGGGACATGGGCTTTGCCCCCATCCGCATCCAGTTCAAAAAGGCGAACGAGAAGTACACGGCCCAGGACGGCCTTGCCGCGGTGCGCCTCTTTGCCCCCAAGAAGATCACCCGCATCCGCAAGCCCAAGTACTAAGCGAAGCGGCTCGTATCTTCAGTTGCACACATTCCTAGACTCAAACGAGGCTTTCACGTTATGGCTCTGGTTCTCTGCAAGGTCCTCTCGTTCGTGCTGGTAATCCTTCTGGGCGTCATCGCGACGCGCACCGGCAAGCTCGGCAAGGGCGCCGATAGGCTCATCTCAAAGATCGTCTTCAACCTGACGCTTCCCTGCGCCATCATCAAGGCCTTTGAGTCCACCGACTTCGACGTGCGCCTTTTGGGCCTCACGGGCTTGGGGTTTGCCGCAACGGTGCTCCCCTACTTCCTCTCGCTCTATGCCTACCGAAAGGCACCTCTGCAGGAGCGCATAGTCCAACAGCTCTCGGTCTGCGGCTTCAACATAGGATCCTTTGCCCTTGCCTTCGTTCAGGCCTTCTTTCCCTCGAGCTGCGTCGTCGCCACGTGCTTCTTTGACGCCGGCAACTCACTCATGGGCACGGGCGGCACCTACGCCCTCACCCAGTCGCTTGTCTTGGGCAAAGACGACGAGACCCGCACCCAGAAGGTCAAGACCTTCTGCAAGACGCTCTTCTCGTCTGCCGCCTTTGATTCCTATGTCGTGCTCATAGCCATGGGGATCTTTGGCCTCAAGGTGCCGTCTGAGGTCATCACGCTCATCGAGCCCATCGCGAACGCCAACGCGTTCTTGGCCATGTTCATGGTGGGCCTCATGATCCGCTTCAGCCTCACGGGCAACAAGATGAAGGAATTGGTGGGCCTGCTCTCTTGGCGCGTCGTTGTTGCGATCGCCTTATCTGTGCTTGCGCTCAAGGTGCTCCCGTTTGACCCAGAGATCCGCAAGGTCGTCTGCGTCCTTGCGTGGGCGCCCATCGGCTCCACAGGACCGCTCTACACACTGTGGGCGGGCGGCGATGTTGGGCTTGCCGGAATGGCAAATGTCATCTCTGTGGTCGCCGGTATCGCTATCATGACAGTACTCGTCCTTATGCTTGGAGTATAGCCATGGACATCCTCTGCTTCGGAGAACCCCTGATCCGCCTTGCCACCGTCGCTCACGAGCGCCTTGATGAGGCTCGCAGCATGGATATCTCCTACAGCGGGGCCGAATGCGTCGTCGCCATCACGCTTGCGCAGATGGGCGAGTCCGTGGCGTTCGCCGCCAAGGTTTCGAGCAATCGCCTGGGCAACAACGCCATCATGAACCTGGCCCGCTACGGCGTGAACACCTCACGCGTGCTGCGCTCCAACCATCGCATGGGCCTTTACTACACGGAGCGCGGCCGCTCCATCAGGCCCACCGTGGTCACCTATGACCGCACGGACACGGCCATGGCAAACGCCAAGCGCGGGGACTTTGACTGGGACCGCATGCTCAACGGTATCGAGGTGTTCTTCTTCTCCGGCGTGGTTCCCGCCATTTCCGAGGAGATGTACCACGCCACGCTCGACGCGCTTAAGGCCTGCAAGGGGCGGGGCATCCAGACCATCATGGACCTGAACTATCGCGAGACCATGTGGAAGCACGACGACGCCCTGCAGAAGGTCCACAAGCTCCTGAACTACGTTGACGTGCTCGTAGCTTCCGAGGACGACATTATCACCATAAAGAACGCCAAGATCGAGGAGAGCGAGGTCTTTGACTTCTGCCTGGGTTGGGCCCGCGGTCTCATGATGGACTACCCGCTCAAGAGCATCTGTTTCGTTATGCGCCAGATCGACCGTTACGACGTGGCGCTCATCCGCGGCGGCATGGTCACCCGCGGGGACACGTTCCTCTCACTTCCCCAGCGCGTCTCTTTGGCCGACATCTCGAGCTGCGGCAGCGTCTTCGCGGCGGCGATCATCCACGGCATCAGCAGCAAGTGGGAGCCGCAGTTCATGATCGACTTCGCCACCATGACGTCCGCCTTCAAGGCAACGGTCTCGGGCGACCTCTCCTTTGCGAGCGAGTCCGAGATCGCCAACCTGCTCGCGGCCGGGGTCAAGCCGTCCATCAGGCAGTAGGCGGCGCTGCAGCCGCTGAAAGCCCGGCGGTTTTCTCGCCGCTCCGAAGGGATTCCCGGGATATGGGGCACGCCGCCACGAGCTGGCTCGCGGCGGCGTGCACTCGAGGCCCTAGGCCTTGCCGGTTCCTCGGCGGACCCTGCCGGCCCGCCGGCTACTCGATGAACCCGACTTGGGCGCTGATGCGCTCGATGGCCTCATCCTTACGGCGGTTGAACTCGACTTTGTTCTCCTCGAAGAGGTTGCGGCCGTCCGTGTCGATGGACACGATGAGCGGCCCGAACTCGCGGACCTTGCAGCACCAGAGGGTCTCGGGCATGCCGAGCTCGTCCCAGTGGTGCTCGGCGATGCGCTCGACCTCGGTCGCCGCCACAACGGCGCAGCCAGCGGGAAAGACGCAGTGGATGGCGCCGAACTCGCGGCAGGCGCGCTCGGTGTTCGGCCCCATGCCGCCCTTGCCGACGATGACGCGCACGCCCGTGGCCTTGACGAACTCGTACTCGAACTTCTCCATGCGGCTTGAGGTGGTCGGGCCGACCGAGACCATCTCGTAGTCCGGGTCGCCGGCGGCCGCATCCTCGACAGGCCTGGTGATGGGACCCGCGTGCAGGATCGCCTTGTCGCGCACGTCGTAGGGCAGCTCGCGGCCGTACTCCACAAGACGGCGGTGCGCGACGTCGCGGCAGGTCACGAGGTCGCCGTCGAGCCAGACCACGTCGCCCACGTGAATACCCTCGAGGTCCTCGGCGCTCATGGGCGTGACCAGGACCTTCTTGTCTCCTCGAATCTCCAGCATCAGAGCTCCACCCCCGAGTGGGTCGTGACGGTCGCGTTCAGGTCGGCGTCGAACACCACGTGGCCGCGGCGGTGGCTCCAGCAGCCGACGTTGACGGCGACGCCGATGGTCGACGGGTGCCGGGCGGTGTTCTCGATGTTCACGCCCATGACCGAGGCCCGTCCTCCCATGCCCTGCGGGCCCAGGCCGATCGAGTTGATACCCTCCTCGAGCAGGCGCTCCATCTTTGCCGCGCGCTCATTCTCGTTGTGCGAGCCGATAGGCCGCATGAGGGCCTTCTTGGAAAGAAGCGCCGCGGTCTCGACGCTCGTGGCCACGCCCACGCCCACAAGCAGCGGCGGGCAGGCGTTGATGCCGTAGCTCGTCATCTGATCGAGCACGAACTTGGTCACGCCCTCGTAGCCGGCGCCCGGCATGAGGACCATGGCGCGACCCGGCAGGCTGCATCCGCCGCCGGCCATATAGGTGTAGACCTCGCAGCCGTCCCAGCCGGGAACGATGTCCCAAAAGACCGTCGGCGTGCCCTTGCCCACGTTCTTGCGGGTGTTGACCTCGTCGAAGGTCTGGACGGAGTTGTGGCGCAGGGGAGCGGCGAAGGTGGCCTGGACGGTCGCCTCCTTAAGGAGCGCCTCTAGGTCGCCGATGAGCGGGAACGCCGTCCCGCACTTAACCCAGTACTGCAAAACGCCCGTGTCTTGGCAGCTCGGGCGCCACAGCTTGCGCGCCAGGTCCTGGTTCTTCTGCATGGTCTGGTAGATGGCGCAGGCCAAGGGCTTGGTCTCGGCGGCCTGCAGCTCGTCGATCTTCGCGCGGACGTCGTCGGGCAGCACCTTGGCGGTATGCTCCACGAACTTGGCGATCTTGTCCGTCATGAGGCGGACCTGCTCGTCGTGGGTCATGGTTGGACCTCCTTCGGGGTAGTTGCGCGGGCGGCAAGAGAATCGGTTGCGGGGGCGTCCGCCGACGCGGCAAGAGGAGCTCCCGCCGACGCTGCGCCCGCGGTCCCAGCGCCCGCGGCGGGCGCCGTCACGGCCGCGACCACGTTCTTGACCAGCTCAGCAAACCACTCGGCCGAGTCGTACGAGTGATCGGCGCCCTCCACGTAACGCACCTCGACATCCTGGAAGTGGGCGGCGTACTCGGCAGCCGTTGCCGCGGGAACGGATTTGTCGCCCGTCCCCTGCACGATGGTCACGTGGCCCGGATAGAGCTCAGCCGCGGCAAAGGGGTCCATCTCGTAGCCGTCGTAGATGTACTGGGTGCTCAGCACGAGCGACCCGCGCCCGCACCAGCCCTCGGCCTTGAGCATGCGCTCCTGCCGCTTGTGGGGCTCGCCACCCGGGCTCATGAGGACAAGGCGCTCAATCTTCTCGGGCACGGCGGCGGCAACGTTCGTGGCCACGAATCCGCCCAGGCTGAACCCGAAGAGCATGATGCGCGCGGGGTCTACCTCAGGCAGCGTGGCGGCGAACTCGAGGATCTTCAGCCCGTCGGCCATCTCGGTCTTCGGGGTCATCTGGCCGAAGTCGCCGTCCGACTCACCTGAACCGCCGAAATCGAAGCGAAGCGTGGCGACGCCCGCCGCCACCACGGCGCGAGAGAGGCGCGTGAGGACAAAGTGCTTCTCCCCCATGTTTCCCGTGAAGCCGTGGAACATCACGAGCAGCGGATGCGGTCCCGGGCCGTCGGGAAGCTCAAGAAAGCCGCGCAATGTGAGGCAGCGGCTCTGGACCTCGACGTATTGCTTGACCATTCCGTCCCTCTTTAGGCCGCGAGCAGGCCGATGCCGGCCGCCGCGATAGAAGCGATGACGATAACGAACAGCAGCGTATTGACCTTCCAACCCTTGTTCAGCGCACGGGAAAGCAGCAGCGTCACGCCGAGGGGCAGCATCTTGGGCATGATGCCGTCGAGCACGGTATTGAGGTCGATCGCACCGTCCCCAGAGCCGATGGTCCAGCCGATCTTCACGCTGACCATAGACGCGACCATCCCGCCGATGACGAAGAGACCGACCATGGCGGCGCCGAGGAAGACCTTCTGCATGATGCCGGACTTCTCGGCACGGGCAAGGAAGTCGGTGCCCATCTTGTATCCCCAATGGACGCCGAACCAGCGCACCAGGTAGTTGGGGATGTTGAAGCCAAGCAGAAAGACGAGCGGGGCGAAGATGTTGCCCGCGAGGGCAAGCGACGCGGCGATGCCACCGGCAAGCGGGCGGATAGTGCCCCAGAAGAGCGAGTCTCCGATGCCCGAGAGCGGCCCCATAAGGGAGGCCTTGACGGCGTTGATGGAGTCCGCGTCGAAGTCCTCCTCGTTGGCGTTTCTCTCCTCCATGGCGGCGGTGATGCCGAGGACGAGCGGGGCCATGGCGGGAGTGACATTGAAGAACTCACTGTGGCGCTCAAGCGCGGCGGCCATGTCGTCCTTGTTCGGATAGAGCTTAGCAAGAGCGGGCGCAAGGGCGTGACGCATGCCGAGGCTCATCTGGCGCTCGTAGTTGAAGGAGCCGTCGAAGTTGAGCGAGCGGATGAACATGCCGCGCAGCTCTTTCTCGGAGAGGTGCTTCTCGTCGGCGGGATCGGTAGCCGGGGGCATGGCGTTGGTGGTATCGGTGCTCATGGTGTATCTCCTTGTGTTTGGATAGGCGGGACAGCGCAGGGCCCAGATGACCTAGAAGTCCTCGTCGTCTTCGTCGAAATCGGATACCGCGGCAGACGCGGGCTGAACAGAGGGCTCGGCGCGTAGGATCAGAAGCGCAACGAGAACGCCGAGAAGCGCCAGGCCAAGCACCGGAACCTCGAGGTAGGCGGAGAGAAGGAAGCCGATGCCGAACCACGGGGCAAGCTTGCTGCTCATGAGCATGTTCGCGAGCATGGCGAAGCCGAGCGCAGGCAGGATGCCGGCCGCGATGGAGATGCCATCCATGACGAACTGCGGGATCGCGTCGATGACGGCCTGGATCACAGGACTGCCGACGTAGAAGCTCACGGCGCAGGCCAGTGTCATGCAGATGGCATAGGCCCAGTAGGCAAGGTCGTGCATGAGGCAGACGCCTTTGAGGTCGCCCTCAGCGGACATCTTGTCGGCAGCATGGAGCATGAACTGGGGACGGATGATCAGATAGAAGAGGTTCTTGATGAGAAGCGCAAGCGACGCGATGGGCAGCGCGAGTGCCACGGCAACGTCGGCGCCGGAGCCTGCCGTGATGGCGAACGCGGTGCCGAGCACACCGCCGGCGGTGATCTCGGGCGGGATGGCCGCGCCAATAGCCATGTTGCCCATGAACGCGAGCTCAAGCGTGCCGCCGACGGCGAGTCCGGTCGCGGGGTCGCCGAGGACGATGCCCACGAGCGGGCCCATGACGATGGGACGCTGGAGCATGGACTTGCCGGTCGGGTGGTCGAGATAACCGATGAGGGCGACGAGGCCCACGAGGAACGTCTTGAGGAGCATGAGAGTCCTTTCTTTGCTGCGGAATGGTTGTGGACGCTGGGCGGGTAACCATCAGCGTCGGACAGGCGGGCGGGCCGCTAGGCGACAAACTCCTGCTTGCGGTCAGCAGGGACGGCTTGGATATACACGTCGATGCCTTTGGCCTTGGCATCGTTGAGAAGCGCGACGTCATCGTCGGTGAGGTTGATCGACTTCGCGTAGGCGCGCGTCTGGTCGGTAGGCTTGGTGCCGCCCAGGTCGATCGCGTCGATCTGCTCGATCGACGTGGCAAGATGCACGGCGTCGGCCACGTTCGAGACGACGACCATGAGGTCGTACTTGTCCGTCTTGCCGGCCTCGATCGCGGCGATGGAGTCGCTGATGGACTTGATTACGAGCTTGACGCCGTTGGGCTTGGAAAGGCGAAGCGTTGTCTTGCGGAGCTCGTCGTTGACCACGTCGTCGTTAGCGACGAGGATGCAGTTCGGCTTGAGGTGGGAGACCCAGGAGAAGACGACCTGCCCATGCAAGAGCCTGTGGTCGACACGGAGAAGCTTGATCATGTGTTGTCCTTTCTCTATCGCGCGGACGCGCGGTTACCGGTTACGTAGGGCGACGACGATGCCGGAGCGAGGGACTAGAAGTCGTCCTCGTCCGCAGCGGAGACGGGGTTCATGCGACGGAGCTGCTCGCGAGCCTCCGCGATAGATTCGTCGATCAGGTCGGCCGTCGGCGACGCCACGTCGACAACAAGGCTCAGCACGAACGCAAGGTTCATGCCTGTGACCACATAAACGCCCGGCATGTTGACGAACTGGGATGCCTCGTTGTTCACTGAACCGCCGAGGACGTCGGTGACGATGACGAGCTCGTCGCCTTCTGCCAGGCTCTCAACGAGCCCGGCAAGGGGCTCGGCAGCGGTCGGGCAATCCTCGGTATAGGCGCAAACGGTCGCAAGGCCGGGTTGCGCACCCGCGATGAGCTCGACGGAGCTCTTCATACCGGCGGCCAGATTTCCGTGGGACGCAAGGACGATGTGCCTCATGTTTGTTGCCTCCTTTGATGCAGCTTTTCTCTTCTTGAGCAAAGGGTATGGCGTGGGCGAGAAATGAAGTCCAGGACCCCGGCAAACCCGCCACTGCCGACAAGGGTTCGCCGCTTCGGACCAGCCAGATTGGACATGAGCAGGATTCTCGACACCTCGAGGCCGATCGCCGACGCTTGTGTCGGCCATTTGCCTGTGCGCTCGAATCTCGGCACAAGAAAGGCGCCGCCGAGTGGCAGCGCCTTTTTCCGAGCATGTCATGAGGGTGCGACAAGAGCCGATCGTTGCTGGCCAGCCCGAGCGCGCGGCCTCGCCCGAGCGCGCGGCCTCGCCCGAGCGCGCAGGCTCGCCCTAGCGCGCAGGCTCGCCCTAGCGCGCCGCCTCGCCCTCAAGCATCGAGACGTGCAACAACAGCAGTAAACGCCCGAGCTGGTCGAGCTCGATGCCGAGGAGCCGGAAATCAAGCGTCGCAAGCCTGCCGGCGAGTGCCGCCATCGCCGCGTCATCGCTAGCGAGAAGCGCCAGGAGCGCCGCGACCTCGTGACGCTCCTCAACCTCCCAACGACGCAATCCGTCCTCCGGCTTAAGCTGCACGTACGAAAGCTGGGCAATGAGACGCGCCGTCGCGTGCGACAGAGCAAGGCCGAGCTCCTCGTTGACGTCCGAGACTCCGCTGCCCAACAGCCTCTCAAACGCCTCGAGCTTCTCGCCCCGAGCACCGTTGCCACGGGAGAGATGCTCTTCCAGAGCACGCAGGTCTTCCGCAAGGGCACGCTTCAGGCCCTCAAGGTCGCAGCCCTTCTTGCCATCTTCAACTGAATCCTGAGTCTTAAACGCTTGATAACGCTCAATCATCGGAGTGACGAAGCTCAACAGGTCCCTTCTTGCGAAGGACTCTGAGCAGCGGGTCGTGTCTACAAGAGAACCGTCAGCCTCGACTTCGCGCGCATTTGCCTGAGCGAGAACAGCTGGGGGCAGGCAGTGGGCACGCACGACGATGCGGCCGTCCCCTTTGCGCAACAGGTAGGCCTCGGCACAGGCGTTGGTGATGCTACGGCGCAGCTCGCTGATGTTGTCCTCGTAGGACCCGTTGACCAGGCACGAGAAGGCGCCCCTGCTCACGAGCACGTCAACACCCATACGCCGACCCTCGTCCTTAAGGAAACGCAGCGTGATCCGCGCGCGCTCCTCGGGTGTGCGGTCACGCAAGGACGGCACGCGCACGACAACCGGGAGACGGTGACGCAGCTCGGCCGCTCGAGGGGAGTCGGCGGGTAGCGAGCTCGAGAAGACGAACCGCAGGCCGCGCTCAGGGCTCCCCTGCTCCGCACGGGCAGCGAAGAGCGCGTGAGTGAAGAGATACTCCTGCTGTGAGAGAGGTAGCACGTCGATGTTCTTAAACAGAAGGAGCCCGCCTTTGGCTCGCTCGATGTGGCCGGGGGCTTGCGCTGAGCCGAGATAATCGGCCACGACCCGCTCCGGGTCTAACAGGTAGCGGGCGCAATCGATCTCGGTGAGCTCCGCATCGGCATCGAGCAGCCCCGCGTCCTTGCCGTATTCGAGCATGAGCTTGACCAGATAGGTCTTCCCCGTGCCGGAAGCCCCCATCACAAGAACCGGGAGCCCGCAGGGAGGGTATTCCATGGCAACGCGCATCTGCTCGATAACGCTCGAGAGGCTGAGGTCGTGGCCTACGGCGCGCTCGAAATCACGGGCAGCGCGGGCGCCGCGGAGCTTAAGCAGCTCCTCGATACTCGCATAGGAAGGGCTATCGAGCCGAACCTGGAGATAGCGCTCGAGGTTATGGCGGTGCAGGTAGTGGACCGGCCGACTACCGACCTTGACCACACGACCTTCTCGCACGAGCTCGTTCAGGTATTGGCTCGCGAGGTTACGAGATATCGAGATCGAGCTGGCAATTTCTTGGGTGGTGAATCGCTCGAGGCGGGAGGGGTCGAACTCCCTGGTCTGGAAGTCGAGGTATGAGAAGAGGTCTCGGCGTGTCTCGGAGATCGGCATCGTTTCTCTCCCGGTTTGTGCGGGCACTTATTTGGAACAGTCTAGCCAAGGCCGCGGGCGGCGCGGTGGGATCTTCTCGCCCCGGTGCTGCGCGGCAGGATTCCCTGCCCCGGCACCTCGCTGCGGGGCCTTCTCGCTCCCCAACCGCCGCGGGGCTTCTCCCCTACCGACGCGCCACGCCGCTTGTGCGCGCGGCTTCCGCGACCGCCGCGGCGACGGCGGGCGCCACGCGCGGGTCGAGGGCTGCTGGGACGATGTGCTCGGCGTCGAGCGCGGGCGCGGCGAGCGCCGCGAGCGCATCCACGGCCGCGGCAAGCATCGCGTCGTTTATCTCGGACGCACGGGCGTCGAGCGCGCCGCGGAAGATGCCCGGGAAGGCGAGCAGGTTGTTGACCTGGTTCGGGAAGTCGGAGCGGCCGGTGGCCACGACGACGGCGCCCGCGGCGCGGGCCTCGCCGGGGATGATTTCGGGTGTCGGGTTGGCGAGCGCGAAGACGATGGCGTCGGGAGCCATCGAGCGGACGGCCTCGGCCGGGATCGCGCCGGCTTCGGAGACGCCGATGAGCACGTCGGCGCCCTTGGCCGCCTCCGCAAGCCCGCCCGCAAGGCCGTGCGGGTTTGAACGCGCGACGATCCCTCGGGTGTACTCCGTGCATTGCGGGGACTTATTGCCGACGATGCCGCCGCGGTCAACGAGCGTGATATCGGTGGCGCCGAGCGAGAAGAGCAGGTCGGCTATCGAGATGCCCGATGCCCCGGCGCCGACGATGACGATACGCGCGTCGGAGAGCTCTCGGCCCGTCACGCGGCAGGCCCCGACGAGCGCCGCCGCCGTTGCCACGGCCGTGCCGTGCTGGTCGTCGTGATAAACGGGGATGTCGAGCGCCTCGCGAAGGCGCGCCTCGATCTCGAAGCAGCGCGGGGCGGCGATGTCTTCCAGGTGAATTGCCCCGAACGTGCCGGAGAGCAGCTCGATGGTGTGGACGATGTCGTCGGTGTCTTCGGACTTGATGCACAGCGGGAAGCCGTCGACATTCGCCTGGCTCTTGAGAAGGGCGGCCTTTCCCTCCATCACGGGCATGCCGGCCTCGGGGCCGATATCGCCGAGGCCGAGCACAGCCGAGCCGTCCGTAACGACGGCGACGAGATTGCCGCGGCGCGTGTAGTCGAAGCTCAGCTCGGGGTCGCGGGCTATCTCTTTGCAGGGCGCGGCGACGCCCGGGGTGTACACCTTGGCGAGCTTGGCCGGCGAGTCAATCGCCACACGATTGACGACCTCGATCTTCCCATGCCAGTTGCGATATTCCTCGAGCGTTGCCGCTGCCATATGAGCCCCTTTCGTTTGCGTTTGACGACGCAAAGCGTAGGGCGCGGCGCGGCGGCCGAAGCGGAGGCGCGCCGTTCTCGCCACTCGAAGCGATGTTTCGACAGAAAGCGTCGAGCCTGGATTACCCCAGAATCCGATGCTCGAAGCGGCCATCCTCATAGAGGCCGTAGCTGTGGGTGCCGTCCTTGGGGATGCCGACCGACCCGGGGTTGAAGACGGTGATGCCCTCGTGGCCTTCGACTTCCTGGAGGACTTTCTGGTGGGTGTGTCCGTAGACGAGCGCGGCACCCGCCGGCAGACATGGCCAACGGTCGACGCTGTTGTGCAGGCCGGGTCCGTAGATGTGCCCGTGCGTGAAGAACAGCGTGCGGCCGCCTGCCTCCGAATCGACCAGGATGTTGTGGTCGGCCATGCAGGGGAAGTCGAGGACCATCTGGTCGACCTCAGCCTCACAGTTGCCGCGCACAGCGATGACCTGGTCTTTTATACCGTTGAGCATCTCGATCACACGCTTGGGAGCGTAGTCGACGGGCAGGTCGTTGCGCGGGCCGTGGTAGAGCAAATCGCCGAGGAGCACCACACGATCGGGCCGCTCGGCCTCGATCTCGGCCATAAGCTTGGCGCACCAGTCAGCCGCGCCGTGGATGTCGGATGCGATAACGAGCCTCATGGACCGCTCCCCTGTCGTTCAACCGATTCGGACGCCCCAATCCTACCGCTTGAGCCAGCCGAGCAACAAACTCTGACTTTTCGCACTTTAAAACTCGGATGCAGGGGGAGAGCGCGCTTCACAGTATGATTCAACTGGTCAAATGCCGCGTTCATCGGTCGGTATACTCCGTCCATCGAGTTTTAGAGTGCGAAAAGTCAGAGTTTGACTACAGTCACCCCATGGACATTACGATTTGCGACGCAACGGCCTATCAATACTGGCGAATTCCGCCCGTAGCGCAGCTTCTGGCAGTCGCGCCGGAAGCCGACACTCGCTTGGCCAGGGTTCTGACCGAGAGCGACCTCGAGTCGCTGTCCGCGCGAGCGGCCCAAGCCTATGAAAAATACGCCGTGGCCCATTACGGCAACGCCGGCGAGGTCTATCGAACCTTGATGGACGCGGCCCCGCTCCTATGCCTGTGCAGTAACGCCCCCTTTGACGTCCTGACACAAGACGTCCGCGCCATCCGGGAATCGAAGCTTGTGAAGCCTCGGGTCTGGAGCGCCGGGGCACCGGTCGGCGGAACGCAAGAGGCAACCGACCTGTTCAGCGTCACCTCGCCGGAATTCACGCTGCAGCAGCTTGCGGCACGCGCGAGCCTCGAACGCACGCTCCTCCTCGCGAGCGAGCTCTGCGGAGGCTTCACCGTGTTCCGCCCCTCCGCCGAGATTGCGAACGTGATTCAAAGGCTCTGCGATAACCACAGCTTACCAACCATAGGAGGTTGGGAACCCTGCCTCGATGGAAACGGACGGCTTACGGACCTGTGGAAGCGACCGCCGCTCACCACTCCGAAGGAGCTCAAGCACTTTGCTGAGACCAGCGACTCATCGCGCGGGCGGGCGCGGCTTTCTCTCGCGGCGGACCTCGTGGTTCCCGATGCCGCATCGCCGTTTGAGGTTCAAGCGGGAATCCTGCTCGGGCTGTCGAGAAAGCGCGGCGGCGCCGGCTTGGGAGGCTTTGAGTTCAACCGCAGGGTCACGCTCACCCCCGATGCGGCTCTACTCGCTAACCGAGGGAACTGCTCCTGCGACCTGTATTGGGACGAGGGGCTAGACGTCGAGTGCCATAGCGTAGCGTGGCATGCGGAACGGGACAGCCAGCTATCCGACTTCACGCGCGAAACCGCCTTGGAGCTCATGGGAATCGAAGTGCTTCCGATCACCTATGAGCAGCTGTCATCTTTGCGACAGTTCGACGCGATCGTGCGCGTTATAACCGCGAAGCTGGGGCGCAAGCTGCCACAGAAGACCGGGCCGACCCAAGCGGCAGCGAATCGCCTGCGCATGGAGGTCCTGGAGGTAGATTGGCTCGGGCTTCCCAACGTTTGAGTCCCTGTCCGAAGCCGGCTCGTCCGGCGTCAAGCTGTCGTTATGGAACATAGGGCCCTGTTCAGGTGCCGAAGCAAAGCTAACTCTGACTTTTCGCACTTTAAAACTCGACTTGCCCAGTAGTGGCCAGACTTAACTGGCTGCCAACTGGGCAAACGACGATACCGTCGGCTTGACTACTTACGCATAGGGATTTTAAAGTGCGAAAAGTCAGAGTTTATGCGACGCGGCGCCAAAAACGGCCCCCGAGAGGGCCGCTTTTGGCGCGCTGTGAATCGGGTGCGAGGTGCAGGGGACTGCGAGGTCGCAGGGGACCCTACGCCTGCTTTTTGCCGAACTTCGCCTTGACCAGGCCGACAACGGTCGGAATGACCGACACGAGGACAATGCCGACGATCAGCAGCTCGAAGTGGTCCTGCACGAACGGGATTCCGCCAAAGAAGTAGCCCAGCAGGGTGAACAGCGTCGACCACGTGATGCCGCCGAGCACGTTGAACGCCACGAAACTATGCCACTTCATACCGCCCATGCCCGCGATGAACGGCACGAACGTGCGGATAAACGGGAAGAAGCGCCCAAGGAAGATGGCCAGGTGGCCCCACTTGTCCAAGAAGGCCTCGGATTTGGCCATCCGCTCAGGCGTCATGGCCTTGACCTTACCGGAGTCGATGATCTTGCGCCCAAAGAAGTGGCCGATCATGAAGTTGCACTGGTCGCCCAAGATGGCCGCGACCCACGCCACCGCCAGGAGCGCGACGATGTTGAACCCCCCGTTATGCGCGAAGAAGCCCGAGGCAAAGAGCAGCGAGTCGCCCGGCAGGAACGGGAAGAACACGACGCCGGTCTCGATGAAGA
>CAZEHG010000007.1:0-28876 GCA_964512475.1 uncultured Atopobium sp. | reverse complement strand
GCGGCTTCGACCGCGGCGGCCGTGACGACCGTCGCGGCGGCGACCGCGGTGGCCGCGGCGGCTTCGGCGGCGGCCGTGATGACCGCGGTGGTCGTGGCGGCTTCGGCGGCGGCCGTGGCGGCGATCGCAACGACCGTGGTGGCCGCGGCGGCTTCGGCGGCGGCCGTGATGACCGTGGCGGGCGCGGCGGCTTCGACCGCGGTGGCCGTGACGACCGTCGCGGTGGCGACCGCGGTGGGCGTGGCGGCTTCGGCGGCAACCGCGGCGGTTTCGACCGCGGCGGCCGTGACGATCGTCGCGGCGGCGACCGCGGCGGCTACGGCAAGCGCTACTAAGGCCCGAGCCCCGGTCCCTCACGCCTAACCCCAAAGCCCCTCTGAAGTTCGGAAGCCTTCCGAACTCCAGAGGGGTTTCTTTGTGCGTGGCGGCTTGGCCTCGGCGATACTCGCGATCAGGGAAGCGTGACCGCGGCAAGGGCAATCGCCGCTGCCGACAAGGAGCGGGCGTGGTCACCGTCGCCGTCGACCTCGATGACGTGCGGGGCCAGCGTGGCCGCGGGCATCGTCGCCATCAGGACCGTTGAGGCAGCTATATCGCTTTCCACCGGCGAGAACCTGAGGATAAGCGATACCGCAAGGGGCATCTCGAGCATCTTGGCGAGCCTGGATGAGCGCGGAAGGCTTTCTTGGGGGTGCCATTGATGGGTAAAACCGGTATTTCGCCGGCCTTATAGCCCGTTTTGGCCTCTTGGTTTTGCAAAAATCACGAAAGTCGTGAGCAGTATTTCGATTTCCGAAGTAGCTGATGAGTTGATGCAAATCTGACCTGGGCTTTTGCGGTCATCAATCCTCGTCTACCCAGCTTGTTCCGATATTGCTCACGACTTTCGTCATTTTTGTAATCAGGCACAGGCATTTTCTGCCGATCGGCCCCAAGGAAGGCGGGGCGGACACATGCCGGGCCCTCTTACTGTCCGTTTGGAGAGGTCGTCCCCATTGATTGTCAGCGGTGTCTGAAGAAGCGTGATCAAGCCTCGGAAGGCTCCCTGAGTTTGGAAAGCTTCCGAACTCAGGGAGGCTGACTTAGAGGGCGAGAAAGGCCTTGTGGATGCGGGGGTCGGGGCCGAGCTCGGGGCGGAAAGCGAGCGCGAGCTGCGAGCCCTGACGCACGGCGATGATGCGCCCGTCGACCTCGGCGAGCACCTCGGCCCCTTCACCCGCCTCGACCACGTACGGCGCGCGGATGAAGGTCATCGGAACGTCATCGCCCACGCCGGCGACGCTCCCGCGCCTGCTCGAGTCGGGCGACTACGAGCGCTACGTGAGCCGCATGCGCAAACGGGCGCGCGAGCGGCGAGACTCGCTGGTGGACGCGCTTCTATCCACACCGGAGTCGGCGGCGAACCGCGTGCGGGTGGAGGAGGCGGACTCGGGCCTGCACTTTGTCCTTGCTGTCGAATCCGACCGTAGCGAGAAGGACATTGCGGATGCGCTGTTCGACCGCGGGCTCCGTGTGGCACAGCTCTCCGATTATGTAACGGTGCCGGACAATGCGCCGCAGGTAGACGGCTTACGTAGGTTCGTCATCCAGTACGCAAGCCTCGACGCGGCGTCCGCGGGGGAGGCAGCGGCCCTGTTTGCGGAAGTCGTCGATTAGCGTCACGCGACGTTTTTAGGCTCTTCGGCTTAATACGATTATGAGCGGGACTACCTCTTTCTAACCGATGGGCTCGGTGTATTTGGCGATGTCGGTACGCTGAATGCGCTTGGAGATATGCAGCGGCCGACCCTCGGTGTCGTAGACGTAATCGGTGATCATGATGAGCGCTCGACCGCGATCAACGTTGAGCAAAAACGCCTCGCTTTGTGTGGCGTGGCAGACCTCGAAGGTTTTATGCCCGTGCGCCGGGGCACGGTGAAACTCGCGGCGAAGCGTCGCGTAGAGCGACCCGTTGAGGTCCTGGTCTATGAGCACGTCGAGCTCGGCGGGAAGATAGGTTGTCTCCAAACAGAACGGATCGCCATCCAGATATCGCATGCGCACAAGTTTGACGAGGGGGCTTTGCGGGTCCACGCCGAAGAAACGGGCGATCTTCCCTTCGGCTTTTGCCATCCCGGTATCCACTGTACGAGTGGTGGGCCTCATGCCCTGTTGTTCAATCTGATCGGTATAGCTCGAGAACACCATGTTGTTCTCCTGGGCTGTGGGAATGCCGGTCACAAAGGCGCCGCGCCCGCGTTCCTTTTTTATGAGCCCTTCCTCGACCAGCACTTCAAGCGCGTGGCGCACCGTGCTGCGGCTGAGCCCGGTATCCCTCACGAGCTCCGACTCGGAAGGGAGCTTGGCCCCGCGGGCAAACGACCCGGTGGCTATGCGGTTGCGCAGGAGCGACGCGAGTCGGTCGTATTGCGTGGTTCGTGGCTTGTTTCCTATATGCATGGCTAATCCTGTATCGTACTTGTACCTTATCGAATCCTACCTTATTTTGCTACTCATTATAAAACCGCAGCTGGTTTTTACAACTGATTAGCAGAGCAATACCTGTTTCAAAGGTCGAATACAAGTGATAGACAAGATATAAGCGTGTATCTAACCTATATGCAACGCCAAGCTTCCATTGAAGAGAAAGGCAGATGCACGATGACGGTTCAGCAACAAGTTAGGGACATGGTGGCGGAGATTCTTGCCGAGGGAGAGGCCGGCTGCGGCATTAATCGCGTCGTGTGGATCGGCGCCGGCGGATCGAACGGCGGCAACTACCCCGCGCAGTACTTTATGGAGCACGAGGCGACGCGCGTCGCCTCGTCCATGTACACGAGTAATGAGTTCGTGCATGCCACGCCCGCCTACGTCAATGAGGGCACCCTCGCAGTGATTACCTCTATGCGTGGCACCAAGGAGACTATCGAGGCTGCCCGCGTTGCGCACGACTGCGGGGCATTCACCGTCGCGCTGTATGTCGACGAGTCTGAACTCACCGAGGTCTGCGACCGCAAGGTCAAATACGACAGCGTGGCGATTGACGAGTCCAACATGGGTCACACCAATTCGGCCGTGGCGCTCATGCTTGCCATGGAGCTTGTGCAGCAGACCGAGGGCTACGCTGAGCACGAGACGGCAATGGCCGCCTTCGACCTTATCGACCCCATCTATCGCAAGGCCTTCGACTATGCCCGGCCGCTGGCCGCCGCATGGGCCGAGCAGAACGCGGACAAACCTTGCATTAACGTGATGGCGCAGGGGCCGCTGTATGGCGCGGCGTATATCTTCTCGATTTGCAACATCCAGGAGATGCTCCAGATCGACTCTTGCACCATCAACACCTGCGATTTCTTCCACGGCCCCTTCGAGATCCTCGACAAGCGCACCTCTCTCTTCCAGCTCATCAGCGTCGGCCGCAGCCGTTGCAACGACGAGCGCGGCATCCGCTTTGTCGCCCGATACGGTGGCGAGCGCGTATATCAGCTCGATGCCAAGGAACTCGGTCTCAACGATATTAAGGACAGCGTGAGCGAGTACTTCAACCACTTGATCTTTGCGCCCATTCTCAACAACGTGTATATGCGCGCGCTTTCGACCGTCACTCACAAGGACTACCTTACGCGCCGATATATGTGGAAGCTCGATTATTAGTCGGCTCTATGGGGACTTCGCAGCCCAAGGACCCCAAGGAGCCAAATAAGACCTCGGAAGAGCCCTAAAACACGGTGCTCGCGAAGGAGCCACACTCGTACTTGAAAATCATCCATAACGTCTATAACGTAGCAGACATTATGTTGGAATTGTTATGGGAGGTCGATTGCTTTGGGCAAGCACGGGGCGGCGACGGGCTATGCGATGGTGTTCGTAGCGGCCCTCATGTGGGGCTCGATAGGACTTTTTGTCAAAGGCATCTCTGCCACGGGCGTAAGCTCGCAAACGATGGCGGCATTCAGGCTGCTTGCGGGCGCCGTTCTGTTGGCACCGACGCTGGCCATCATGGGCTGCCGGGGAAGCACAAACAGCACCGCGATTTCAGGTCCGCTTGCTCTATTCAAGGTGAGCCCACGTTCCCTCGTGCCGTGCGCGCTCGTAGGCATCGTAGGTCTCGCTATCTCAAACGCCTGCTATTACGAGTGCATTAGCGAGGTAGGTTTGTCCACGGCGTCGGTACTGCTCTACACCTCGCCGGTCTTCGGCTGCATGCTCGGACGCATCCTTTATGCAGAGCGCGTCGCGCCCCGAAAGCTTGTGGCCATCGCGTTCAACATCGTGGGCTGCGCTTTGGCGGTTACAAACGGAGACCTTACGGGCTTCCATTTCTCTGTTAAGGGGATCGCGCTTGGTGTCATCGCGGGTCTCTGCGGTGCGCTGCTTGCGGTCTTTAGCCGCATCGCCACGTCGCGGATGCATCCATTGTCCGTCACCTTTTGGGGCTTTGTGTTCGGCGGGGTATTTATGGGCGTGCTTTCGGCTCCATGGCAAGACCTTGCGCTCGCGTTGTCGCCGACCCTCATTGCGCTGTTCGCAGGCTTTGGGCTCATCCCAACTGCGCTCGCCTACACCTTCTATATGCAGGGCCTCTCCAAAGGGCTCGAGACATCGAAAGTGCCGGTGATCGCATCGGTCGAGACGGTGGTGACTGTGCTCATGGGCATCGGGTTTTACGCAGAGCCCGCCGGTGCGGCCAAGGTCCTCGGCATCCTTCTGGTGCTCGGCTCCATTGTGATCATGAATGCTGACATCTCGCATATGCGACAGAGCGCTTTTGCGGACCACGTGGCAGAGAGCTTCGGTTTTATCCCCAACCAATGGTGGGGCGCCAAAGCCGATGAGATGGACGCCTTATTCGAGCCGTGGTATTTCGTGCGGTGAACGCAGTTAAATAGTCGATAAACGGTCAAAGTCATCATATTCATCTATAATCACTTGCTGTAACGTATGAGACGTTATAATGGGCATAACGAAAAGGAGGAAGCAAGATGAATCAACTCATTCTCGCATCTCACGGTGGCCTGGCAGCAGGCGCCAAAGACACGCTCGGGATGATTCTCGGCGACGTGTCCAACGTCCACGTTGTGTCGCTTGCTCGTGACGATAAGGAGCCCATTGCCAACAAAGTCAAGGCCCTTATCGCCTCGTTCAATGCGGACGACGCCATTTATGTGTTGACCGACATGCTCGGCAGCTCGGTCAACAACAATGTGGTCGAGCTATCCCAGAACGGCACGGCGTTCACCGTTATCAGCGGTTTCAATATCCCGCTGGCGCTCGCGCTCGCCATGGCGTCCAAACCCGTTAAGGGCGACGAGCTCGCCGCGCTCATCAACGAGGCCCGCGCCAGCATTGGCGATCCCAACGTCCCGCAGACTCTTGTTGCTCCCGCCGCAGGCAAGAAGCCCCTGGCGGCCCGGCACAACGCCGGCCCCGCCAAAATCGTGCTTGCGCGTCTCGATTATCGCCTTCTGCATGGGCAAGTCGTCTTCACGTGGACCACTAAAGTTCAGGCCGAGCGCATCATCGTCATTGATAACGCCGCCGCGGGCAACGAGCTCAAGAAGGGCGCGCTCAAGCTGGCCAAGCCCCAGGGCGTTCGCCTCAACGTTTTCACGGTCGAGCGCGCGCTCGCCAAGATGGACAAGCTCAACACGCTCGGCGAGCGCGTCATGTTCATCTTTGGCAACACGGCCGAGATGCTCCAGTTCTGCAAGCACTACAAGCTCGACGCCATCAATCTTGGCGCAACCGCCAACCACGATGGCGCCGATCAGATCGGCGGCTCCGACAGCTCCGTCTTCTTCGACGCCGCGCAAAAGGCCGACATCAACCAGCTGCTCGACATGGGCGTCAAGCTCTACGTCCAACAGACCCCTACGTACCAGAGCGTTGATATCGCCGACAGGCTGTAGTCAATTTGGCGCTTAGCGCCACATGAAAGGAGAAGGGTATGAATACGTTCATCAGTGCAGTGCTCGTCGGCCTCGTCGGCGTGTTCTGCATGTGGGACTCCCGACTGCTTGGCCGCCTCAACTTTGAGCAGCCGCTGGTCGGAGCCACGCTCGTCGGCTTGCTGCTGGGCGATTTGCCTACTGGCCTTGCCGTTGGCGCCGCCGTCGAGCTCGTCTCCATGGGTCTTGTGCAGGTCGGTGCTGCCGTTCCGCCCGACATGGTGTTAGGCGGCATCGTTGCTTCGGCCTTTGCTTGCTTGACCGGCGCATCCGCCGAGACCGCCATGACGATCGCCATCCCGGTCGCCGTTTTAGGGCAGCTGCTCGGAATCGTGTTCCGCTCCATCATTGCCGTCCTTACCCATGTGGCAGACAACGAGATCGATAAGGGCAACTTCAAGACTGCCTACCGTATGCACATCTGTGTCGGCTCGGGGCTCTACGCCATCATGTACTTCGTGCCGATTTTCCTGGCTGTCTTTGTGGGTACCGACCTGGTTCAGGCAATCGTCAACGTAATCCCCGATTGGCTGTCCACCGGTCTCAGCGTTTCTACGCAGATAATGACCGCTTACGGCCTGGCATTGCTGCTCACCATGATGATCAAGAAGGGCATGGTCGCGTTCCTGTTCGTCGGTTTTCTTCTCGCTGCCTATCTCAACCTGTCCGTTATCGCGGTCGCGCTCATCGGCACGTGCCTTGCCATCGTCTTCATGGGCTTCAAGTTCAACGGCGCCCAGGTAGCCGGGGTCGATGCTGGTTACGATCCGCTCGAAGACGACGAAGACTAAGGAGAAGCACTCATGGCAACTACCGCAATCGCGCCCCAGGACGTGTCGCTCAACAAGAAGCTGAGCCAGTTCTTCTGGCGCTCCTGGACGATCCAGGCATCCTGGAACTACGAGCGCCAGATGAACATGGGCTTCCTCTACGGCATGGTACCTACGCTTGACCGCCTCTATCCGGATGAGTCCGATCCGGCGCAGCTCGCCGCCAAGAAAGAGGCCTACCACCGCCACATGGCGTTCTACAACTGCACCCCGCAGACGAGCGCCTTTGTCCTGGGACTTGCCGCCTCTATGGAGGAGGAGTATGCCAAGGACCCCGACAACTTCGACCCTGATTCGATTAATGCGGTCAAGACCTCGCTTATGGGCCCGCTATCGGGCGTTGGCGACTCCTTCTTCCAGGGCACCATCCGCGTCATCGCCTTTGGCCTGGGCGTGCAGCTTGCCCAGCAGGGCTCCGTTATGGGGCCGATACTGGCCATGATCATCTCCATTGTGCCGAGCGTGCTTATCACTTGGTACGCGGCAAAAATCGGCTACCAAGGCGGCCATCAGTACCTCTCCAAGCTCCAGTCGGGTGATCTCATGGAGAAGCTCATGTATGTCTGCGGTATCGTGGGCCTCATGTCGGTGGGTGCCATGATCGCCACGTCCATCGGGTCCACAACCCCGCTCGTGTTTGCCGACGGCACCCTCGCTATCCAGGACATCCTTGACGGCATAATGCCGCAGATGATCCCGCTTGCCCTCACGGGCCTGATGTACTGGCTCATTAAGAAGAACGTCAACACCGGCTGGCTTCTGGTGATTGCGATCGTGGGCGGCATCGCGCTCTCCGCTGCTGGCATCCTCGCCTAAGCGCTGTCCCTTCTGGCCGGGAGATTTTCAGACAGCGTCTGTCAAAGCCCGTCCAGGCTGACGGCCACTTCGATTCACTAGCACCGCTTAAGAGCGGGTCGTCTGCTCGGCCCGCATCATAGCGTCCTCGCGAGCGCTCAACACGGCAGCGCTCCGAAATAAGAAAGGAATGTAATACATGTACGAGATCGACGTGAATAAGGCCAAAGAAATCGTTGCCGACATCGTCGCCAAGCATGAGATTAAGAACGTTGCCTTCGTGGGCTGCGGCGCCTCCATGTCCGAGCTCTATCCCGCCAAGTACTTCCTCGCCAACAACACCAAGACCCTCAACGTCCAGATTTTTACGTCCAACGAGTTCAACTTCGACTGCCCCAGCTGGGTCGGCGAGAACACCGTTGTGATCACGTGCTCGCTCGGCGGCAACACCCCCGAGACCGTCGAGGCCAACAATACCGCTAAGGGCCACGGCGCCACCATCATTTCGGTGACCCACAATCCCAACGCCCCGCTTCTCGAGAAGGCCGACTACAGCATCGTTCACGGCTTCGAGGCAAATTACGCCGCCAAGTGCGAGAAGCTCGGTTATGTGATCGACCTCGCTGTCGAGCTGCTGCAGCAGGTAGAGGGCACCAATCTCTACGAGGATATGATCGCCGGCCTCACGAACATCTACGATGCCGCCGAGAAGGCCGCCGAGTCCGCGCAAGCCGCTGCTAAGAAGTTCGGCGAGAAGTTCAAAGACGACCAGCTTATCTACATCATGGGATCCGGCGCTTCCGCCAAGGTCGCATACTCCACGTCGATGTTCCTCATGAGCGAGATGCAGTGGATCGACTCCGCGGGCTACAACTCTGGCGAGTACTTCCATGGCCCCTTCGAGCTTACCGAGAAGGACAAGCCCTACGTGCTCTTTATGTCCGATGGCGCCACCCGCAAGATGGATGCCCGCGCCCTCACCTTCCTTCAGCGCTTTGACGCTAAGGTTGAGGTCGTTGACGCCAAGGACTATGGCCTGGCAAACGCCGTGCCTTCAAGCGTCGTCACCTACTTCAACCCGATTATGCACACGGCGGTTTTCCGCGCCTACGCCGAGCAGCTTGCTGAGGCCCGTCAGCACCCGCTGACTCTGCGTCGCTACATGTGGAAGCTCAGCTATTAAGCAACGGGCAAAGAAGTCATTGGGTTTATCGATAGGGGATGGGGCCGCTGCCTCATCCCCTATATTGCGGAAGGCGCGTGTCGCCGCATTGAATATGGCGGGAGGTCATTGTGATCAAGGCCGTTCTGTTCGACATGGATGGCGTGCTGGTGGATACCGAGTGGTTCTACAACCGCAGGCGCGCGGCGTTTATGACAGAGCACGGGTTTACGTTTGATACGGTGCCGGATCTTTCGGGCTCAAATGACCTGGCGATTTGGGAGTATCTGGTGCCCGACGACCCGGAACTGCGCGAGCACCTCCATCGTGAGTACAACGAGGTCTATCGTCCGGCGCATCCCGTCCCCTACGCGAAGCTCATCAACGTAGATGCGGCACCGGTGATGCGCGCGCTTGCCGAGCGGGGCACGAAATGCGCCATCGCGAGTTCGTCGGAACGCGAGCTTATCGAGGAGCTGGTCAGCATCGCTGGAATCGAGGAAGAGCTGGAATTCATGATTAGCGGGCATGAGTGCAGCGCTTTCAAGCCGGATCCCGAAATCTATACTCGTGCCATGGAGGCGCTCGGCGTGAAGCCAAGGGAGTGCCTTGTGATTGAGGACTCGCCGACAGGTATCGAGGCCGGCGTGCGGTCAGGGGCGCGCGTGCTGGCGCTCCGCCCGCGCGAGGGCGTATCACTCGATCAGTCTGGCGCCCATAAGGTGATCAACTCGCTTTGGGAAGTGTTGCAGGAGCTCTAGCCGTTTCGGCGCGATTGATTCTCGCCATCCCGCTTGAAGTAACATCCGTAGCAATGTTATATATGTATGGATGTTTAACATGTGATATCAGTAGGTGATAGCGATGGCGGCATCCAAGAATGCTCCGCTGTACCAGCAGATTTACGATGAGATTAAGGATGCAATCGAAAAAGGCACGTATAAGCCTAAAGAGCGCATTCCCTCTGAGCTTGAGCTCGCCGAGCAGTACGAGGTGAGCCGCATTACCGTGCGTCGTGCCGTTGAGGAGCTGTGCTCGGACGGCTATCTGGTCAAGCAACAGGGCCGGGGTACATTTGTGTCGACCCCGCACATCAACCGCCGGTTCCATGCGACGACGCTTCAGAGCTTTACCGAGCTGTGCGCCGATAACGATATGGCAGCGGGCGCGCACGTGATCAGCCGGCAGATCGTGCCCGCGCGACAAAGCGAGATCGAGTTCTTCGAGCTCGACAAAAACGAGCTGCTGCTTCACATCAAGCGATTGCGCACGGCAGACGGCGACCCAATCTTTGAGGAGAATATCTTCTTGCCGTTCGAGCCGTACCGAGAGCTTCTGACGGCAGATTTAGAGAATAAGTCGATGTTTGCCGAGGTCAAGCGTGTGGGCAACGTGCAGGTGGACCATAGCCGGTTTCGTATGCTCGAGGCCGTGCGAGCTACGCCGGAGCAGGCGGCCGAACTCGCGATTGCCCCTCATGACCCGTTGCTTAATCTGCGCGCCGGCTTTGTCACGGCGGACGATGAGCCGGTGTATATCGGCAAGCAGTATTACGTGGGGAGCCGCTACGTCATGGTGATGTAGCGGCTCTTGTTGCCGATGCGGCAGGAGTATGTCAAGCGAGTGGAATGCCCTGTCCGCGCTCGAAACGCGTTTGACCTGCAGCCCTTGTCCCTAGATCGCTCTCAGGAACGCCTCCACGAACTCCTCGTAGCGGCCCGTCCGCAGCAGCGCGGCCGTCCTGTCCACGGACATGAAGGTCTCGACGATGATGTCGAAGGCGCCGCGAAACATCGCCATGTCCTGCTCGGCGATACCGATGAGCAGCACGAACTTGACGCTGTGGCTGCCCCAGGCGATGGGTGCGTCGTTGTGGAGCACGGCGATGAAGGAGCGCTTGGCGTAGGCGCCGATGGAGTGCGGCACGGCGAGGCAGTCCGTGAAGGCGGTCGAAGATGCCGCCTCGCGCGCGTGGACGTCGCGCACGAAGTCCTCCTCGACGTAGCCCAGCCACTCGGCGAGGGACGTGAGGTAGTCGATCACCGCGTCGCGCCCTCCCGTGAGCTCGACGTTGCGCGCGTAGAGGTCGGGGCTGAAGAGGCTCTCCAGGAAACGGCGAGAGGCCCCCGTCTCGCGGGCCTGGAGGATGTCCGCGACCTTCTCGCGGACGGCGCGCTCGCCCTTGCGGTTCAAGATGGGCCCGACCACCACCTGCTCCGCGGGCGCGCCCTCAACCCTGCTCGAGGAGACCACGAAGTCGCACTCGGGCTTCTGGGCAAGGTACTCCTGCTGCGTCATCACGCCCGCGACAATCGCGTCGTCGCCGAGCGCGCGCCGGACGTCGTGCGCGAGCTGTGAGGCCATCCCATGGTAGTTGTCCACCAATACGACGCAGGTCACGACGGCATTCTGGGCAGGGCAGCGCTCGAGGTAGGCGCCGATGTGGAACGCGATGAAGGCGATCTCGTTCTCGTCCATCTGCACCCCGCGCTCAAGCGTGAACTGGTGGGCGAAGAAGACCGCCATGTCATAGACCGGCGCGTACTCGTGCTTGATCTGATGCGCGAGCGGGTTGGGGTAGCTCACGTGGTACTTGGCCCGCTGCACCGCGTTGAACACGTGGAGCGTGAGCTGCAGCAGGAGCGGCTCGTCGAAGGCGGGGATGTCGTAGCGGGCGACCGTCTGGTTGCAGATTCTCTTCACGAGGTCGAGGAAATCCTGGTCTATGAGGTCGGCGAGCCCCTCGAGGTTGAGGTTCTCGTAGCTGCATCGATCGACGGAGAGCGCGATGAGCACGACGATCTGCTGGTAGTCCGCTTCCGGGATCACACAGCCGAACTCGCGCTCAAAGTAAGAAGAGACCCCGTTCGCGCAGCGCAGGATGGCGTCGCGCTGGCTGAACTCCTCGAGCATCTTGTGGACGTCGATGGCATCGTCGCTATCGGGCAAGGCATTAGCCGACTTCAGGCGGATGACAATGACCAACAGGTGGATCAGCAGGTTATTCAGCGCGAAATCGTTGATAAGGAGCTCCGAGTCCTGGCAGATCTTGACGATGCCGGCAAGGATCGACTCGACGTCGAACTCGGGGAAGAGCCCCTCGAGCGTCTGCGTCGAGCTGAAGTAGCCGTCGGAGTCGTGCGTGGCAAGAAACCCCATGAGCCGTCGCTTGTCCTGCTCGCTGCCGGTAAGGGTCATCACGAAGCTGTGCGTCTCGATGCCGAGCCCAAACTGCGAGAGGAGCTGGCGAACCTGGGGCATGACGCTGCTCGCGAAGGTGCTCTCGCTGATGTGCAGGCGCTTGGCGGCCTCGAAGACCTCCACTCCGCTCGGGCGCACGATCAGGCGCGAGATCACGTAGTCGCGCCGCGCGATCGCGGAGCCGGGCGCTCCGGAGGACGGTTGAGGGGCGGTGGGGGCTGAACTTGCGGAGCCGACGCCTGAGGTTCTTCTCTCGACCTGCTCCAGCCGGTATCCCTCAGCTGACGACTCAATACGCAGATCATTTTTGAGGTTGTACTCGGATACGTAATTGCGGATGGTGCGGTCGGTTGTGTTGAGCATGTGTGCTAATGCCGAGGCGGGAACCCATGAGCTGCTTCTTTGAAGAATCTGGACGAGCCGTGCAATGCGCCCTTCCTTCTTTTCTGTCATGGCGTCTCCCTCCCTCGAAGAGTCGATTCACGGCGTTATCTCGATAAGGCGCGTAAAGAGTGTAACGGGAAGAACCAGGAGACATCTTCCATCCGTTTTCCTAGGGCGCGGAAAGCCGACCGTTTTTCCGCGCCGAGGAAAGCCGATAGCCTTTCCTGCATGCGGAAATATGACTGTTCGACCTGAGACCTGCGCGAAACGTATCGTCTGCGTCATGCAAGTAGGCGCGGGTCGACACGCGCCAAACGTAAACCGAACGCCAGGAAAGGAGTTTCTCATGGCAAACGCAAACGGAACGATCAGGATCCTCCTTGCTTGCGGTATTGGTGCCTCCACGGGATTTATGGCCGCGACGATGAGAAAAGCCGCCAAGAAAGACGGCCTTAACGTTACCGTTCACGCCGTTAGTAAGTCCGAGATCATGCAGCATGCCGATAAGGTCGACGTCATCCTGCTTGGCCCTCACTTCGCGGCTGAGGTCCCGGCAACCCAAGAGCTGGTGTCAGGATATGGCGTCAAAGTCGGCTCGGTCAACCCCGATTACTACGCCTCCCTCGATGGCGAAGCGATTCTTCGCCAGGCAATCGACCTTTATTACGCGTAGCTACTTCTCGACGAAAGGCACATCATGGCTGAGCAGTCAGGCCTCATGGGAGGCCTCCAGGCGTGGCTTGATAAGCACCTCGTTCCTGTGGTGAACAAGATCACGTCAACCTATTGGTTCAGCGTCGTCTCCGACGCGGTTCTGTACATCGTCCCCTTCTCGATGGTGAGCGCCATCCCGAGCATATGGTCCATTTTCCGCAGGTTCTTCGATTTTCTCCCGGACATCAGCGCGCTGAGCACGTTCTCGTTCGGCATCATCGGTCTTTGTGTGGTCTTTACCATCCCTTACAACACCATGGTCAAGGAACAGCGTCAGGACCGAGGCCTCATAGCGGGCTTCACGGGCGTTGGTACGTATATGCTTGCCATGAACTTTGAGAAGGTGGACGACGGCTACCTTATCGACCTCAGCAAGTTTGGCGCGGGTGGCATGTTCACCGCGATTTTCATCGGCTTGTTTGTGGCAATGATTTACAAGCGGTTCGCCACCAAGTCGTTCTTCTCTGAGGATTCCCTCATCCCGGATTTCGTCAAAAACTGGTTCGACAACATCCTCTCGATCCTCATTTGCCTGCTCATTGCCTACCTTATCTCGGACATCGCGCAGGTCGACCTGTTCACGTTGATTCGCTTCCTCGTGTCGCCTGTTACCGGTTTTGCGCAGACTCTTCCCGGCGTGATTTTCATGGCCTGGATTAAGGACTTCTTCTACTTCTTCGGCATTTCCGGTTGGGTTTTCACGCCGGTTACTCGTACCATCACGCAGGCAGCCATGGCCGAGAATGTCGCGGCCCTCGAAGCCGGCCAGGTAATCCCGAACATCAATGCGTATGGCTTCTCGCGCTACTACATGATCGGCGGCGAAGGCTCGACTCTGCCGCTCGCTATCATGCTGCTCTTCGCAAAGAGCAAGCGAAACAAGCTTATGGGCAAAGCGACCATCGTCCCCTCGCTTTTCAACATCAACGAACCGCTGGTCTTCTCTACCATCGTGAACAACCCCTTCATGTTCATTCCGATGATGCTCCAGTCGATCATTCTCCCCGCGAACGCATACCTTTGGATGAGCATGGGATGGGCTGGCTATCACTGCCAGATGTTCGACATGAATTTCTTGCCCAATGCGGTCTCCGCTTTCTTCCTTGCAAACGGAAACATCGGCAATGCGATTCTGTGTGTTGTCAACCTGATTCTCGCGACCATCATCTGGTACCCGTTCTTCCGAGCCGACGACGCGAACAAGGTCGAGCAGGAGCGCGCTCAGGAAGAAGCGAGCAAGCAACAGGCCACCGCTACCGTTGCCGCAACTGCGAACGCATAATCCCCCTGTGCCCGCCGCCCAAAGCGCGGCGGCGGGCATCCCAACTCTTGAAGGAGTGACTTCAATGGAAGACGACGAGCTCAGCATGGTGGCCATGAAGGTCATTCTCAACGCAGGAGACGCTCGCAGCTGTATCGACGAGGCCATGTCCGAGTTGGCCGCCTTTGATTTCGATGCTGTCGACGAGAAGATTTCCCGAGCTGACGAGAAGATCCTTCTTGCTCACAATGCCCAGACCGGCATGATTCAGCGCCAGGCCTCGGGAGAGAAGTTCGAGTACTCGCTTCTCTTTGTCCATGCCCAGGACACGCTCATGACTGTCGATGCCGAGCTGCATATGCTTAAGCAGCTCCTTCCCGTGGTAAAGGCCCTTTACCGCAAGGCATGTCGTTAACCCAAGACAAATGCCCGTTTGCCATCCTCATTGATTCGAAAGGGAACTTCTATGTCCTATACTCCATTCCCCAAAGACTTCCTCTGGGGCGGCGCAACCGCTGCCAACCAGATCGAGGGCGCATACGATCAGGGCGGAAGGGGGCTTGCAACTTCTGATTTCTCCCTTCTCTTTAAGAAGCCGAAGGGTGGGGAACCCGAGAACCATCTGCCGCATAACTGTGCGACGGCACAGCAGCTTGCCGAGCGTAAGGCCCACCCTGAGAGCTTCAATATGCCGAAGCGCCGCGGAATCGACTTCTATCACCGCTACGATGAGCAGCTGTCCATGCTCGGCGAGATGGGCTTCAAAGTGTTCCGCATGTCCATTAGCTGGTCGCGGATTTTTCCCAACGGCGATGACGCACAGCCTAATGAGGAAGGGCTCGCCTTCTACGACCGAGTGTTCGACAAGTGCCGTGAGCTGGGGATGGAGCCTCTCGTCACGCTCTGCCATTTTGACACGCCGCTTCACCTTGCCGAGGAGTACGGCGGCTTTGCAAGCCGTCATACGGTTGACGCGTTCGAGCGTTATGCCGAGACATGCTTCAAGCGTTATAAGGGAAAGGTTAAGTATTGGCTCACGTTCAACGAAATCAATAACGTCCTTACGAATCCCTATACGTGTTCCGGCGTGATTCTCCCCGACGACGGCACGGGCAATCCGTATGCCGGCAAGTGGCAGATGAAATATCAGGTCTCTCACAATCAGTTCGTTGCCTCTGCGAAGGCGGTCATCAAGTGCCACGAGATAGACCCGGACGCAAAGATCGGCAACATGACCTGCAGGCTTGAGAACTATGCAGAGACTTCCAAGCCTGAAGACCAGCTTCAGGTGCTCTTCGAGGACCACTTCAACTGGTTCTACAGCGACGTCCAGGCTCGGGGCGAGTATCCGTACTACATCAAGTCCTGGTTCAAGAAGAACGGTATCCAAATCCAGATGGAGCCCGACGATGAGGAAATCCTGCGCGCAGGCAAGGTGGATTTCCTGTCCATCAGTTACTACATGACCTACCTCATGCGCTACAGGGGTCTTGAGAATCCCATGCCTTCTGGCTCGCTCGTTACCCATCTCAAGAACCAGTATCTTGAGCTCTCCGATTGGGGCTGGCCAATCGACCCGATCGGCTTCCGCATTACGCTGAATCACATCTACGACCGCTACCACTTGCCGATCTTCATTGCCGAGAACGGCTTGGGCCAGGTTGACGAACGTGACGAGCAGGGCCGCGTGTGCGACGACTACCGCATCGACTACCTTGCTCGCCATATCGAGCAGCTCGGCAAGGCTATTGAGGACGGTGTCGACGTATTTGGCTATGCGACGTGGGGCCCGCTCGACGAGGTCTCCTCCGGCACTTCCGAGATGCGCAAGCGCTACGGGTTCGTGTATGTTGACGGCGACGACTACGGCAACGGGACGTACGACTGCAGCCGAAAAAAGAGCTTCTATTGGTACAAGAAGGTCATTGCAACAAACGGCGCTGATTTGAAGAACGATATCGTCGATTATCCCGCGTAAGCTCCATTGGGAGTCCGTGCCGAAGGATGGGCGAGCGAAGACTCCGGTCATCGCCCGCCCTTTTCGATAGGAGGTAGGGCAATGAGCAAGTCGAGGCGCGCAAAGCAGTTGGCCATGATGAAAGAAGGCCTGCGCGCGCAGGTGAGAACGGACCTGCTGCAGTTCTCGATGGTTGTTGTGGGGCTGAGTATTGCGAGCTTAGCTCCAGAGTTCTTGGCTGACAAGGTGTCGGATGGGGTGTTTCAGACTGCGACCGTGATGTGTTTGGGCGCCAGCCTCGCCTTGTTCTTTGCCTGCTTCGCATTTGGTGTAAGGGCATGGCGGGCCTTAGTGGCAGCGGGCCAAAATGCCGTATCAGGAGGTCAGAAGGTCCTCTTTGCCCTGTCTCTGTGGTTCGGGGCTGGGCTTCCTATGAGCATCGTGAACGCGATTAGATGCTTCATAACCCCCGAGATGTATGGAGACGGCACGACCGCCGCTGTTCAGGTGGGCATCGCGGTGGCTCTGCTGCTCGCAGCGACATACCGTTTCAAGCTTCTAATCTCCCGGAGCTGAGCTCGGCGTCACGGTCGTGCTTACGCTCCTCGTCGCTGCCCGCGCTTCTCACCACGGCGCTTCTTGCCATAGCTGCGGGAGTGGTAAGCGAGGACGGGTCCATGCGTATCGTCCTCCCTGCCGGCCATTCATCCTCTTCGTAAACCTTGGCCGTAGCCTCGAGCTCACCGGGTGAGAAGCACATAAGCTCCTCGAGTTTTTTCGCATTCATGGCTGCTCCTTATATTTCCTAGTTCGTAGCGTGGCCCCTAGTCCCACTCGCTGAAGTCCTCCGGGTGGGCGAAGTCGTCGTCGGCGTACATCTGCGCGCGCTGCTCGTCGGTGGCGCGCAGGTAGTCCTCGAAGCCGGTGAGGGCGGCGAAGGGCATGAACTGGCTCGCGCGCTCGGCCCGTGGCTTGGGCAGGCGAGAAGTTCGAGGCCGGCCCAGCGGCTCGTCCTCGGGGCGGTGGCGGCTCGCCGCGCCCTTGGCGGCCCGGTTTGCGGCGTGGTCGGCGGCCTGGTTTGCTGCGTCCTGGGTGGCCCGGTTTGCGGTGTCCACTCGGCGGCGCTGGCTGTCGTTACTCTGCACGGTGGCCTCCCACCTGGTTGTTTCTCTCGCGCTGCGTGGCCTCCTCGCGAAGGCTCACTCCGCGGAGCAGGGCGTTCTTGCCGAACTTCTTCTGCACGGCGAGGGTTGCGGCGCTGAGGCTGTGCTCCTCCTCCTCGGCCGCCACGTCGTCGAAGAGCGTGTGCGTCGCGCACTTCTCGTCAGCCAGACCGCCGAGGCTCACGCTGAGGCGCCTTACGGAACGGTCGCGGTCCACGATCTCGTCGTAGATCTCCAGCACGCGGTCGAGCAGCTCGGTCCGCGAGTTCGTGAGCTTGCCGAGCTTGCGGGCGGCTCCGGCGCTCGGTGCGCCGAGGTCGTCCCAGGAGTAGCCCACGTAGAGAGCGACCGAGTCGCAGACCAGGCGCTTCTCAACGAGGTCGAGGGCCGAGGCTGTGGCCATCTCGCGCAGCACGGTGCGCGCCTCGGCCACGCTGTAGTCGCGCATGAGGACCTGCCCGTTGGCCGTCGAGTGGCCGTGCGGCCGGTAGGCGTGGATGTCGGCCATGGTGCAGGGCTCGTAGCCCCAGGCGTGGTCGATCAGATACTCGGCGTTGACGCCGAACTCTTTATGCAGGAACCGCTCGTCTATCTGCGTGATCCCGGCCAGGTCGCGCACGTTATACTGGCGCAGGCGCCGCGCGATGCCGGGGCCGATGCCCCAGATGTCGGTGATCGGCTGGTGATGCCAGATCTTTCGCCGGAACTCCTGCTCGTCGAGGAAACCGATGTGGTCGTCCACATGCTTGGCAGTTATGTCGAGCGCGACCTTTGCCAGGAAGAGGTTTGTGCCGATGCCCGCCGTCGCGCAGATGTGCGTCTGGTCCTCCACGTCCTTCATGAGGAGCTTGGCCAGGCTGCGCGCGTCCGTGTTGTAGAGCTTGAGATAGGGCGTCGCGTCGATGAAACATTCGTCTATGGAGTAGACGTGGATGTCCTGCGCGCTAATGCGCTGCAGGTAGATACCGTAGATCTGAGCCGAGACCTCCATATAGCGCCTCATGCGCGGCGGTGCTTTCACGTACTCGATGTCCTTGGGGATCTCGAAGACGCGCGCACGGCTCGAGACGCCGAGCGCCTTGATGGCTGGGCTCGCGGCGAGGCAGATCGTGCCGTCGCCGCGGGAAGGGTCGGCCACCACGAGATTCGTGGTAAAGGGGTCGAGGCCGCGGTCGGCGCACTCGACGGAGGCATAGAAGCTCTTGAGGTCGATGCACATATAGATGCGCCCGGTGTCCACCGCGTCGCGCCGTATGATCGGGTCCGGGCCCATCTCGCCTCCTCTTGCGTGCCATGTGCCCGACTATTGTGCGAGAAGCCCGGACTGGATTTCCCTTCGCAGGGCCCTCTCACAAAGTCAGCAACGTTTGTTCGCATTACAATGGTAAGCGATAGTGTCCATGTGCGGGGACGGGGAGGTTGCCATGCGCGCATTCATTGCTTTGGAAATGCCTGAAGAGTTCGTCGACGATGCGGCGGCTTTGGCGCGCCGCCTTGCGCGCTCGGTCGACGGGAGATTCGTGCCGGCGAAGAATTATCATCTGACGCTGGCGTTTCTCGGTGAAGTGGGGGAGAGCGAGGCCCGCTCGGCGATGGATGCGATGGACGAGGCGTGCCGCATGGCGGGGCCGATGCCCGTGGAGGTCGAGGGCCTGGGCGCCTTCGGCAAGCGGGCTGGAGGCTCGGGGCTTTGGCTCGACGTGGCGAGGGACCCTGAGCTCATGGCGCTCGCCGAGCGGGTTCGCGCGGGGCTCGATGCTCGCGGCGTAGCGTATGACGGCACGAGGCCCTTCTTGCCGCACGTGACGCTGGCTCGGCGGGCCAAGCTGCCTGCTGGCCTGGCGCTTTCCGAGCTGCCGTTCCCGTTGCCTTGCGAGGCCCGTTCGGTTACGTTGTTCCGTAGCTATCTGGAGAAGGACGGGGCGCGTTACAAGCCTCTGTACACGATTGACCTTGGAGAATAAATGGCTAAGCAGGTTTGGGCGGGCGGGAACATGCTCTATCCGCTGCCGGCGGTTATGGTGAGCTGCGGGAATGCTGATGGTAAGACCGATATCATCACGATTTCCTGGACAGGGACCGTGTGCTCTAACCCGCCGATGCTCTACGTCAGCGTGCGTCCGGAGCGCGCGAGCTACCCTATCATCCGTGAGTCGGGCGAGTTCGTGGTCAACCTCACGACGGCGAAGCTCCAGCGCGCCTGCGACTGGTGCGGCGCCCGTTCGGGCCGCGATTGGGACAAGTGGAAGGAATGCCGTCTCACGGCGGCGCCTGCCGCAACGCTCGAGCACGCGCCGATCATCGTCGAGAGCCCGGTGAACATCGAGTGCAAGGTCACTGAGGTCAAGGAGCTCGGCAGCCATCATATGTTCCTGGCGAGCGTCGAGGCGGTTCAGGCCGAGGAGGGTCTGCTCGACGACCGCGGCCGGCTCGACCTCGGCCGTGCGGGCCTTACTGCCTACAGCCACGGCGAGTATTTCGAGCTCGGTCGCAGGCTCGGCACCTTCGGCTACAGCGTCCGCAAGAAGAAGGGTCCGCAGAGCTAGGAACGATGCGGGGCTGGCTGGGACTATTTCTGCCGGCATCAAGCTGCCGATCTTGGGATTCGCCGTTCTACATAGGTCGTCAGGCGGAACAACGCGCCGATCGCGTCGGTCCGATTGGGCGCGAGCGCGGGCATTTCCGAACGTGCCGGCCGCAAAATCCTGTCCGTGCTGGCATGAACTCCGTTTGAGGCGGCGTTGCGAACGGGTGCCCGGGCCGTCTCCAGCTGTCGTCACCCAGCGAGCGCGGCAAGGAAGACATCGGCGTAAGCGTCGGCCTTCTTCGCGCCGACGCCGGAGACCTCGAGGAACTCCTCCTTGGTCGTTGGGTGCTTGGCGCACATGTCCACCAGCGTCGCGTTGCTGAAGATGAAGTACGCCGGCACCTGCTGCTCGCGCGCGAGCTCGGCGCGCAGGTTGGCAAGGCGCTGGTAGAGATTCTGATCGACCTCGGGCACGTCTGCGACGGCGCTTCTCGTCGCGCTTCTTGCCCCGCCCACGGTTGCCCGCTCGGCTTTCTTCGGCTGCGGCTTGGCTTTGGCCACCTTGACCAGAAACGGTTCGCCGCCGATGGTGCGCGAGCGCATGAACGTAACGCCTGCCTCGGTGAGCGAGATCGTGGGGAATTTGCCGGCAGCCCGGCTCAGGAGCCCGCGGTACACGAGCTCGTCGATGAGCGAGCGTATGCGCGTCACGGGCACGTCTGACATGATGCCGTAGGTGCTGAGCTGCTCGAACCCGGATGAGAGGATCTTCTCGGCGCGCGATCCGCGCAGGATGTCCACGATGGTGGCCGCGCCGACGCTGCGCCGCCGCTGGGCGAGGCGCGCGACGCAGCTCACGATCTTGAGGGCGTCCGTGGTCGCGTCCACCTCTTCGAACTCTGCGAGGCAGTTCCCGCAGTTGCCGCAGTAGGCGGGGGCCTCTTCGCCGAAATAGCGAAGGATGAATGAGCGCAGGCAGTCGGTTGTGGTGGCGTAGAAGACCATCTGGCGTAGGCGCTTCTCGTCTTGCTCTCGCAGCTCGTCGAGCTCCTCGGTGCTCAGGTCCTCGCGCGTCGTGCGCGAGATCAGGAACTCCTGGGTATGCACGTCGCCGGGGGAGTAGAAGAGCACGCACTCGGCCTCGGTGCCGTCGCGCCCGGCTCGGCCGGCCTCCTGGTAGTAGTTCTCCAAGCAGCTCGGAAGGTTGTAGTGGGCCACGTAGCTCACGTTCGACTTGTCGATACCCATGCCGAAGGCGTTCGTGGCCACCATGATGCGGGAGCGGTCGTAAAGAAAGTCGTCTTGGTTGCGGTCGCGCTCCTCGGCGGAAAGCCCCGCGTGATAGCGCGTGGCAAGAAGCCCGTGGCTGCTCAGGTAGTCGCAGACCTCCTCGACGGCGCGGCGGCTCGAGCAGTAGACGATGCCGCTGCGGTCCTCGCGCGCCTGGCAGAAGCGCAGAAGACGGCGGTCTTTGTCGGCACCGTTCTGCGGCCGCTCTACGCTGAAAGCAAGGTTCGGTCGGTCGAAGCTCGCGACCACGCAGAAAGGGTCGGCGAGCCCGAGCGCCGAGGCGATGTCGTCACGCACGGCGCGCGTGGCCGTGGCGGTGAGCGCCATGACGGGCGGCCGCGCGGGCAACGCGCGGATAAACTCAATGATCCGCTGGTAAGAAGGCCTGAAGTCGTTCCCCCACTGGCTGATGCAGTGCGCCTCGTCCACGGCAAGGAGCGCTACGCCCCGCGCGGTCGCCACGTCGAGGAAGCGCGCGTCGTCGAGGCGCTCGGGTGCCACGTAGACGAGGGTGAGCGCGCCGGAGGCGATGCCGTGGAGCACGTCCGCCTGTTCGCCCGCGCCGAGCGTTGAGTTCAGGCAGCTCGCGGCCACGCCACACTGACGCAGCGCGCCCACCTGATCCGCCATGAGCGAGATCAAGGGAGAAACGACCACCGTGAGCCCGCCCGACGCCTGGGCGAGCGCGATGGCCGGTACCTGGTAACAGATGGACTTGCCTGCGGAGGTGGGCATGACCGCGAGCACATCGCGCCCCGCGAGCGCAGCGTCGACTATTTCCGCCTGGTGGGGGCGGAAGCTCTCGTAGCCGAAGGTCTGGCGGAGTATGTCGAGCGGTTGCGGTGTCGCGGTCATGCGGGTCCTCTCTGCAGGGCTTCCATTGTGCGCCATCCTCAGGGCGGGAACTGCTCGGACAATCGTTCCGTTGGAAACAGTGGCCTTCGGATGTAGCTATCGGAATCATGATAAGATTTGGATAACCTTGCAGATTAAAGGAGGCCCTAATGAACATCAGACCGGTTTCCGACCTCCGGAACCATTATCCGGAAGTTGAGAAGGAAGTCCAAGAGAGCGGTCCCGTGTTTCTTACCAAGAACGGTCGCGGGTCCATGGTTGTCATGAGTTTCGACCAGTATCGCCGCGCGAGCGAGACGGTGGAGGCCGCGCTTGACGCCGCTGATCGCCAAGCTGCCGCGATGCCGCTGCGCTATGTCCACGATCAGGTCTTCGACTCGGTGAGGGAGATGCTCTCCCATGGAGAAGCCCAGGCGCTATAGCGTGCGCTACCTGCCGCTCTTTTGGGAAGACCTCAGTGACGCCGCTTCCTACATTGCGTTTGAGCTCAACAATCCCTTGGCTGCCGAGCGCCTCGTCGATTCCGTCGAGGCGGGTATATTCGAGCACCTCAAGAATCCAATGATGGCCGCAACGTATCGGACCACGCGCGATCGTCCCTTGCCGTACTACTGGTTCGCCGTGGGCAATTACATGGCGTTCTATGTTGTGATCGACGACGTCGTCGAAATGCGCCGCTTCTTGTACAAGGCACGTAACATCGAGGCGATGATATAGCCGCGATGAGGTGGGTCTCCTACACGATGGGGGTCTGACGCTCGTGCTGCCGGGGGGGCAGCCTGGCCCACCTCCAGGTCGCCGACGCCCCGGAGGTGTTGGGGCTGGGCATGTCGATGCCCGAGATACTGCTGGAGGTCCGAAAAGTCAAGGCGGCCAAGCGCAACGGCGTCTGGGCCGCCTGCAATTGCAAGAAGAAGCGGCCGGTTTTCTTTGAGAAGCTCAACACCCCGCTTGAGGCGCTGCCGGCCCCGGCTACTACCTAACAATCCGAGAAACTGTGGCTAACTATGGATGGAAGGGTTGGAACAGCAGGGGCTTCCTCTTTAACCCATTTCTGTTTCTATATTGGAGTAGACAAACTGGTCGGGCACATGACGGTCTTTCGAATACTCGAAAACAGTGCCATCATCAAAATATACCGTCTGCACAATCTGCATAAGGAAGTCGGTCGGCTCTAGTTCCAAATGCTCCATATCCGTTTCAGAAGGCCTAACACCAGTGATAGAGAATACCGAACTGGAGATCTTGCGTTTTAATGTCCCGCGAATATAGTCGTAGATTGAGGACTGGAGGATATCCTCGTTGATGCCGGGAACAACATCAATGGGCATGAAAGCATATTCCATGATAATCGGCCGTCCCTTGTAGAGACGAACGCGCTCAATATCGTAAACGAAAGAGTTCTCCTCAATTTGAAGGCGAGACGCAACTTCGCTCGTCGGATGTCTAATGTCAAACTTAACAATTTTAGATGTTATCGTACCCTTAGGAAAACGGGAAGAGTTGCCCGAAATGGGAATTCTCTTATTGAGATAACCGGGGTTCATCTTGACGTAAACCCCGCTTCCTTGTCGACGATCAACATAGCCCATGGTGGTAAGAAGGTCGAAAGCCTTTTTAACGGTCATGTGGCTCACGTTCATCATATCGGCAAGTTCTTTGATGGTAGGCAGTTTCTTCCCCTGAGGAAACGTTCCGTCATCGATATCTTGCCGTATACGTTCGGCCACAAGTTGATATTTGCTCACGCTGCATCTCCGTTATTTACAAGGCCCTACGCTAACACTAGCAATATCCGAGGGCGTTTAGCGCCGTGAATGGTAGGTTTTTTAACATAGACGGCTTAATATAAAATAAAGCTAGCCAAATCCAAAATAAAGCTGTAAGTTATGAATTGTCAATTTGCTACATAAAAGCACGCACATGTCCAAGGAATGGAGGATGTGAAATGCCGGGGTACGCTAAATCTGATTTTATGTGGGGCGGAGCGGTAAGCAACGTCCAGGCTGAAGGCTCAGTTACTGCCGGAGGCAAAGGACAAAACGTATATGACGCCCTAGTCGTCGTTCCCGAAGAGGGGCAGACGAGTGAGGGTGACGTCAACGTTGCCTCAAACCATTACCTTCAGTTCAGCGAAGACATCGCATTGATGAAAGAGATGGGTTTCAGGGCGTACCGATTCTCCATAGTGTGGTCGCGCATCCATCCGACGGGCATAGAAGAAGAGCCAAACGTCGAAGGCCTGGAGTACTACGACAAAATGGTCGACGAATTGTTGGCAGCCGGCATCGAACCAGTTGCTTCCTTGGTGCATTTTGATATGCCGCAGTACCTTGCCGAGACATACAATGGTTTCCTGTCAAAGGAAACGATCGATTGCTACGTACATCATGTCGAGCAAGTTGCCGAGCACTTCAAGGGAAAGATATCCTGGTGGATAACCTATAACGAGCTCAATACCGCCCCTTTCGACAGCATGAGTGGGCTTGTCGCAGGAGCCCATCGTCCTGAGGGTATGGACAAGCCTCGCTTCTTCCACGAAGTGCTGTACAACACCATGCTGGCATCATCAAGAGCAACGCTGACAATTAAGCGCATTATTCCCGACGCTCACGTATCTGGCATGATGACGCTCAACCAAGTGCATGCGGAGCGTAACGATTCAAATGACCGCATGGCCGCACATCTTGTTAATGAATTTGATAACTGGCTTTACGCTGAATTGTTTGCACGTGGTAAATATCCGGCGTTCTACCGGAAGTGGCTTGAGCTGAACGGAATCGACTACAGCAACGACATAATGGATGATATTGTTGCAGCGGCTCAAGTCAGTGACTATTTGCCCGTCAGCCTCTATCAAACCAGGACGATTCGCTTCGATCGTGCAATCCAGAGTATTGAAGACGTGAACGAGGTCCTCTTCAATACTCCAACGCACTCGAATCCCGCACTGCCAGCTAGTGCATGGGGCTGGACTATTGATCCGGTCGGATTCCGTCAAGAACTAGCCGAGCTCTATCAGCAGTGCGGCGAAAAGCCCATCTTCATCGTTGAAAATGGCATTGGCTTGCCTGAAGGCAAAACCGAAGAGGAAACGCTCCATGATGACGAGCGCATCGCCTATCACCGTGCACATATCAAGAGCATGATTGAAGCGAGAGACCTCGACGGTACCGCAATAATCGGTTATCTCATGTGGTCGCCTATTGATATCCTGAGCAGCCACAAAGAGATGCGTAAACGTTATGGGCTTATCTACATCGCTCCAATGGATAACGGCGTCATGCGCCGCGTTCCGAAGATGTCCTTTGCATGGTATCGCAAGGTAATTGCCTCAAATGGAGCTGATCTCGATGTCTGATACCGGCCTTCTCTTCTTCGAGGTAATCCCTCGTGAGACAATTTGGGGCGGTACGAAAGCAAGTTCTTATTTTGGATACGAAGTGCCGGACAAAACGGGCCAGGTGTGGGCCTTTGCTGCTCAACCCGATGGCGACACGGTATGCGTTCGCGGGCGTCACGCAGGGAAAACGTTGGGTGAGCTTTTTCAGGATGCCCCCGAGATCTTTGAAAGTAGGTACGACCACTTCCCCTTCATCATTTCCCTGGTTGCGCCTGTCGACGACTTGAGCATCCAGGTTCATCCAAACGATGAGGTTGCCCGCTCGCTAGGATATGAGCACGGGAAAAATGAAGCATGGCTGCTGTTAGAAACGGAGCTTGAGGCATCACTGGTCTACGGCCTTACTAAAACGGTCGATGAGGCAGTTTTGCGTATCCGGTCGGGGGACATGGAGGGGCTGTTCAGAACCGTGCCTACGTCAACGGGAGAGTTCTTCTATATCCCTGCAGGCACTGTGCATGCACTCGGCAAGGGCAACGTGGCATATGAAGTGCAGCAAGCAACGGACTTAACTTTTAGGGTCTACGACTATGGTCGTACCGATGCCGATGGAAACCCCCGTCCGCTAGACACCCAGCATGCACTTGACACCATCTTGGCGTCCTCAAAAGAGATCAATGAAACACTTGAGTTCCTTCATCCTCTTGCAAAGACCAAAACGATAGGACGTTCGACCATCACCGAGCACATATCAAACGATGCGTTCTGCATAACAACCATTGATGTGCAGGGGGCAATCAGCATTACCCCAACTGCCTATTGCCTGTGCACGGTTGTTAAGGGAAAAGGGAGCGTGGACGGGGAAACTGTTCGATTCGTAGATAACTTTATTCTTCCTGCCCTCCATAAGGAGGTGAGTCTCAGAGGGGTGTTCACTTTGACTATAACGTCTGAATCATCGCTCATGTAAATAGTTTGTTGTCAGTGAAAGAAGGTTATCAAATGGCTGAAGAAAAGAATTCTCCAGAACTGGTTGAAAAGATTATGAAAGCTGCCGACGTAATTGCTCGGTACGCTCAGGTTCCTTGGGTCCGTGCCCTTCAGTCCGGCATGGTTGCTACCACGGCACCTATCTTGATTGGATCTATCTTCCTCATTCTGGCGCTTATGGGAACACCCGGAAGCTTCGGTGACTCGAATGCACCTGCACTACTCCCGTTCCTGACTCCCTATGCTACGCAGCTTTCTAACGTAAACAGCATGACTCTGGGCTTCGTAGGCCTCTGGGCAGCTTACTCGATTGCCAAGTGCTACGGAGACATTCTTGAGGTCGATTCAACGCAGGCAGGCCTGCTAGGGTTGTTGGCTTTCTTCTTCCTTACTTTCGCTGGTCCTGAGGACGCGACCATTTCTACCTCTTACTTTGGTACGAACGGCCTGTTCGTAGCTATGATTACCAGCATCCTATCGGTCAAGGTGTACTCAATTTTCATCAAGAAGAACTTCACCATCAAGCTCCCCGACAGTGTGCCGCCGAACGTTGGCAACTCGTTTGCAATGCTGGTTCCCATGGCCGTGATTATCATCTTCTGTTGGTTTGTCCGTAGCATTATTGGCTTCAATTTCCCTGAATATCTCACTAATTTCCTGACGCCGTTCCTTTCCGGCGCGGACACCATCTGGAGCTTCGCGTTCTTTACATTCCTTGCTGTAGCACTTTGGTCGGTTGGTCTGAATGGCCCCGGTATCCTTGGTCCTGTCATCACCCCGATTTACACCGCAAACCTCCTGGCCAACACCGATGCTCTTCTTGCCGGCGAAAAGCTCACGCACATTTGGACTAACTCTCTCCAGTTCAGCTTCCTTTGGGTCGGCAGTGTATTCCCGATCGTGATCCTGTACATCCTGTCCAAGAACAAGGGTAAGCGCGCGCTCGGCATTGCTGCCGCTCCTTCTCTGATTTTCAACATCATCGAACCTACCATGTTTGGTTCGCCTGTCGTTATGAACCCGACTCTGATGATTCCGTTTATCATCAATGGAGTACTCGGTCCCGTGATCGGTTATTTCTCTATTATGATTGGTTTCGTTGCACATCCATTCTGCGAAGTTCCTTGGGCTACGCCTCCCTTCATTTCCGGCGTAATCATTACCGGCGACTGGAAAATCCTGATTGTTCAGGCACTTGTTTTGGCACTCGGAATCGTGATTTATCTGCCGTTCATTCGTAAGGATATTGCCGATTCCGAAGCCCGGGCTGCTGAAGAGCGTGCAGCTCTGAAATAGGGGGTTACCATGCGTAAGATCTGCCTGATGTGCTCGGGGGGCATGTCCACCAGCTTGATTGTGAGTAGGATGGAGAAAGCTGCCAAGGAGCAGGGCTACGAATGCGAGATAGCTGCATATGGCACGCATTGTGCAGCCAAGCTTCGCGACAACCCGCCTGACATTCTGTTGTTAGCTCCCCAAGCTCGCTTCATGTTAAAGGAGCTTGAGAGAACGATCCCCTGCATCGTCTCGCTCATCGACATGGCTGCCTATGGGTCAATGGATGGAACTCGCATCCTCAACATGGCAAAAAGAGAGTTAGGCGACTAGTCCAACCTCATAAAAAGATAGCCATGACTTCACGCATAGTTACATCCCCCAGGCGGGGGGCAGCTCAGCCCCGGCGTTGAACCGGTTCACCAGCTCACGGTTGGTATGGCCGGGCACCCCCCCTGCTTTGAACACCGTCCGTGCCGAGCTTGCCTGGATAGCGTCCAGGCAAGCTCGGCGTGGGTGTAGTGGCCCTGGCCTCGACGCCGCCGGGTCCAGCGGCCACGACGAGCGGCTGCTGGTCGGTTCCGCGGCCCGACTTGCCGTTTCCGGTGGCCCCTAGAACGCTGCCGTCGAGCTCGGTATTGCCGTCGAGCCCCCGGCAGGCGTCCGACCTCGACATGTCCCGTGGATGCGCCTGGGCAGGTACCGGTCGGTTTTCTTGGAGATACAAAGCTCCCGGGCGAACTCGACAGTCGATACCCCGCGCTTGGAGTGCGTCACGAGGCAGAAGGCGAGGAACCAGGAGAAGAGCGGCAGTCTCGTGCCCTGCGTGGCCGCATTGAAGGTGTGCGAGACCTACTTCTGGTAGTGGGCGCGCCAGGCGGTACGGTGCCCCGTGCTCATCATCGAGCAGGACTATGCATAAAGCCGTGAGTCATAGCCTTGTTCAGAGGCGTAGCGGCCCGCAGCCGTTTGGCAAGCTGGATATTGTCGTGTGCGAACGTTTGCTCTTCGATAAGGAGCCTTGGGCTCTGTAACGATTGTGCTAGAAGTACTTCATCAGAAAGGATGCCAGATCATGCTCCTCTGCCCCAGCATGATGTGCGCCGACTACGGTCATCTCGCCGACTCGGTGCGCGAGCTCGACGCCGCCGGCGCCGACATCTTCCACTGCGACGTCATGGACGGCACCTTCGTCCCCAACT
>CAZEHG010000006.1:0-30252 GCA_964512475.1 uncultured Atopobium sp. | reverse complement strand
CCTACTGCGCCTCCGGCCCCGGCGGCCAGTGCGTCAACACGACCTACTCGGCCGTGCGCATCACCCACCTGCCCACGAACACCGTCGTCCAGTCGCAGGACCAGCGCTCGCAGATCCAGAACCGCGAGGTCTGTATGCAGATGCTGCGCGCCCGTCTCTACGAGATGGAGCTCGAGCGCCAGCAGGCCGAGCAGGGCGCCGAGCGCCTCTCGCAGATCGGTCACGGCAACCGCAGCGAGAAGATCCGCACCTACAACCAGCCGCAGGACCGCGTGACCGACCACCGCATCGGCTTCAACTCCACCTACAACGGCGTGCTGCTGGGAAGCAACCTGGGCGACGTCATCGACGCCCTTGCCGCCGCTGAGCGTGCCGAGAAGCTCGCCGAGCAGGTGTAAGGGTATAACGCAAGACGGTGTCACAAACGTTTGAGATGTTCGGCGCCCGGCGCAGCAGGCCGGGCGCCGTTTAGTCTAGAAAGAGGCGCTTTATGGAAGAGGGGACGCGGCGCGTTGAGGATTTCGAGCTGGGTGAGCCGGTGCTTGTGTGCCGCTGGCGCCTGGCTGGCGGGCGACTGCCGCTCGAGAACCGCCACCTGCGCGCGCTCGGGGCCCGCGTCGTGGCGGGCCGCGGGGTGACCGCGCAGCTTCTGAGCTGGGCCAAGCAGCACATCGAGTGGACGCTGCGGGACGGCTCGGCGGAGAACCCCGACGGCGTGCTCATGATCGCGATGGACGAGCAGGGGCGCGCCGCGATGTCCGTGGGGCCGTACGCGGCGCTTGCGAGCGACGGGCCGGCGGCGCTTCTTGCCCGCGCCGAGGGCGCGCGGCGCGAGGCCGGCGAGACGGGCGTGGCCCCCGAGACGCTGTGGGCCGTGCGCGGCGGCTCGCTGGCCTGCGCGCTCGCTGAGGGCGCGCCGGTCCACGGGGCGGCGTCGCTGGTGATGGACCTGTCGCGCGCGTTCGGCTACGAGGTGGACCGCGACGAGGGGCTCCTGGGTGAGCTCGAGGGCGCTGTGACGTCGACGGACGATGTTCAGCCCCAGGTAGACGAGCTGTTCTTGGTCAGCGACGAGCACGGCGTCGTGCCGGCGGAGGGTGCCTCGGGCGAGGTGGCCGCGCGCTTCTCGGCCGCCTACGCGAAGCTGCTGGACTCGGAGCGCGCCAAGCGTTAGCGGCGGCTGCCGGCACGGGGGGCGCGACCGGCCCCGCGCCGTGAGGCACCGCGCCGGGCGATCCCGCGCCGTGCCGGGCGGCCCTGTGCCGGTACGACCAGCCTACGAGACCGTGAAGCTCCAGGCAGAGGCGGCCTCGGCCGCGATGACGGAGAGGTCCCAGGTCTTCTGGCTGCGGACCCAGCTGTTGGGGTCGTGCACCACGGCCTTGCCCACGTCATCGAGCTTCTCGATGGCGATGAAGTGGCCTGAGCTCGTGAAGTGCCCGGGGTTCATGATGCAGATGACGGGCCGGCCGGCCTCGAGCTCAGAGCGCAGGCGCGCCTCGCTCACGTTCAGCTGCGTGCCCGTGAGGCCGAGCTGGGCCGCGCCGTCGGTCATGATCGACCAGGACGTGCCGTCCTGGTCCGTCGAGTAACCCGCGTCGGTGGCGAACTCGCACATGGCCGCGGGGTCCATGTCCGTCTTTCCGGTGAGCTCGATATAAACCATGGCCAGCGCGGTGGGGCCGCAGCCCTGATGGCGAAGGCGCCCGTTCGAGTAGCTCTCGTGCGACCATTGCGGGTCGATCTGGTACAGATACGGCATCTGGCCTTGGGTCCATTGGTCTTGCGGGGTGCTCGCGGGCTCCACTACCTGCTGGGCCTCCTGCACGACGGCCGAGGCGAGCGCCTGGGCCTGCTGCTGGGCGCCGGCATAGACGGCCGCGTCGTAGGCCGCCTGCCGCGAGGCGGCTATCTCCCCGCGCGCGACGGCGACGGCGATGGCCACCGCGATGACGCCGGCGCAGGCCAGGGCAGGCTTCGGGTGGCGGCGGCAAAGCGGGACGAGCACGCGCAGCACGGCGAGGATGCCGTGCCAGAGGGCGACGACGACGCGCCACAAAAGGGCGAGAAGCGCGGCGAGCCCACGGCCGACCGCGCGGGCGATGCGCCCTGCCACCTGCAGAGCGCCCGCGGAGCCCCTGCCGGGTGCCCGCACCGCACCGCGCCGGGTGCCCGCGCCTGCCGTCGCCCGCTGACCGTCTGTGTACGTCGACCGGCGAGAAGCGCTCCCCGACGGCGCGCCGCCCGACCGCGACGTTGCGCGCGCGGAAGTGAGCGGCACTGAGCTGATGGCGGGGCGCGGGGCGGCTTGGCGCCGCGGGCTCGTCGGCGCCGCGGCCGGGTCCGGCCCATACGCCGATTCGCGCCCGCGGCCCGAGGCGGCAGCGGCGCGGCGCGCTTCTCGCTCGCTGCGCCTGCGCTCGTAGTCGCTGCTCATCTTGCCGCCTCCTCTTGCTTGCGCCCGAATTGCCTGTTGAACGGGCAAATAATACCACCGCCCCTCAATGAGCCGCACGTGGGCGGTTTGTTTGTGGCATGGTTGACTCTGTTTCGGATGATGGAGGACTCAAATTATGCTCAAGCTCGTGTTTACCGACCTGGACGGCACGTTCGTGGATTCCCGCAAGCGCGTGCCCGAGCGCAACCGGCGCGTGCTCGCGCTCGCCGCGCAGAAGGGCGTCCAGTTCGTGCCGTGCACGGGGCGCAACGCGAACGGCATCCCGCCCGTGCTCTCGGAAAGCGACGCCGTCCGCTACGCCGTGTGCAGTAACGGCGCCTCGGTCGTCGACCTGCGGGAGGGGCGCGCCCTGTGCAGCGTCCCCATGGACCCGACACAGGTAAAGGAGCTCTACGCCGCCATCGGCGACCTCCCCGTGACCTTCGACGTCTTCATCGGCGACAAGGTCTACTCCGAGCGCAGGCGCCTGCCCATCGTGAGCGAGGCCGCCGAGGGCAATCCCGTGATGGAGCGCTTCTTCCTGAGCCTGAGGACGCCGTGCGACTGCTCGCTCGACGAGCTGCTCGAGCTCGGGCCCGTGACCAAGGTGACGATCCTGCACCCGGGCAACGTCCATCGCGACGCCGTCCGCAAGGCGGCGAGCTCGGTCGAGGGGCTGGAGTGGACGTATTCGCTGGCGAACAACACCGAGGTGGCGCGCGCCGGTGCGAACAAGGGCGCTGCCCTGCGCTGGCTTTGCGATCACCTGGGGGTCGCCGCGGCGGACGTCGTGGCTTTCGGCGACGGGGACAACGACCTGCAGATGATCCGCGCCGCGGGCGACGGTGTGGCCATGGCCAACGCGGAGCCCGAGGTCCTCGCCGTGGCCGATCACGTGGCCGCCAGCTGCGACGAGGCGGGCGTGGCGGCCTACCTGGAGCCGATGCTGGCCGCGCTGTAGGGCACGTGGGGACGGCTGTGGGGTCGGCGCGGGTCCGTGGTGCGGCCGATACTCGGCTAAGTCAAATTAAAACGCAAAAGTTCGCGAGTTTGTTTTCTGCCAACTGGGCAAACGCAAAACAAACTTGCAAGCTTTTGTGTTTTGTACAGACTCGGCGAGTATCACGTCCGTGAGGGGCGCTCGTCGAGCGGTCGTACAGCTGAGCCCGACAATTGTTATTCACGGCCGCTTCCTAATTGCTTTGCCTGGATGGCGGTAGAATCGAGGACGTTGGAACCACGGTCGGAAAGGTGTGCATGAGCGACGTCCTCGAGCGATTCCTGCGCTTCGCGCAGGTCGATCCTCAGTCAGATCCGAACAACGAGCAGGTCACGCCCTCGACGCCGCGCCAGCACCAGATGGCGCGCGTGCTCGGCGATGAGCTTCTCGCTCGCCTCGTCGCGGAGCCCGCGGTCGCCGGCGCTCCTGGGGAGGCATAGGGACTTGGCCGCGGCGCTTCTCTCCATCCTCGCGATCGTCCCCGGCATGCTCGCCGCCCTCCTGGAGCACGGGGTGAACCCGCTGCGCATCGCCGAGCGGCACCACAGCCACCACGACACGTACGTCGTCTCGCCCGACTTCCTGCGCTCGCTCGTCGTCGCGATGCTGATCGTGGGTTGCGTGGGCGTGCTGCTGGGCATCTTCTGCATGATCGGCCTGTTCGACGCCGGCCAAGAAGTGCTCCTCGCGTTCGCCGTCGCCTTTAACCTCACGATGTTCGGCATGTGGCTGCTGCTGAGCCGCTACAAGGTCTCGTTCTTCCGGGACCGCGGCGTCATCACGCCGTTTCTTGGCCGCGACGTGTGCTTTTTCTACAACGATGTCGAGTCCCTGGACTGGAAGGGAGTCCGCCGCAGTTCCGGCTACCGTGACCTCGTGGTCCGCGAGAAGGGCGGCCGGGCGCTGCGCATCTGGGGCATCGTGGACATAGAGCAGGTGCTGCTCCACGTGGATCGCTTCGACGTGCTCGCGCCGCTGAACGCCGAGCCCGGCGTCGGAACGCCCCTCGACATGCTCGACCTGCGGATCGGCACGTGGCAGCCGTTTGCCCGCGAGGGCTCCAAGCAGCGCGAGGGCGTCGCCGCGCGCGTCGCGGCAAAGGAGCGCGGGCCTGTCGCGCGCCGCGCCGGGGCCGGCCACCGCGCCGAGGTTGACCACGGCGCACGGCTCGGTCACCGCGCCGAGGTCGACCACGGCGCACGGCTCGGTCACCGCGCCGAGGTCGACCACGGCGCACCTTCGGAGAAAGGCGGGGCCCTTGATTAAGCTTGCCCTCACAGACATGGACAACACCCTCGTTCCGCTCGGGGCGCGCGGCATCAGCCACCGGACCGCCGAGGCCATCCACGCCGCCGTCGATGCCGGCGTGCTCTTCGGCCCCTCGACCGGCCGCGACCTCGTCGAGCTGTTCCGTCTGTTCCATGCGGACGAGACGTGCTATCTGACCGGCGTGCTCTCCAACGGCAAGCGGGTGCGCGCGGCGGGGCGCACGGTCTCGCTCACGCTGATCCCGCATGAGGGCCTGGTCAAGCTGGCCGACGCGCTCGCGGGCGAGGAGATGTTCCTCGTGTGCTACCCGTCGGAGACGAACCTGCTGAACCCGGCCTACGCGGTCGGCGCCCCGTCGGCCGAGGTGCTCGCGCGCTACGAGGAGCTCGTCAGGTTCGTCGGCGGCATGGTCGAAGAGGTACCCGACGTCGATTTCGTGGCAGCGACCATCGCGTGCCCCGGCGGGGCCGAGCAGATGGACCGTGTCCGCCGCATCGTCGCCGAGGCGGCCCCCGAGCTGCGAATCGCCTCGGCGATTCCCGGCTGGTTCGACGTCATGCCGCAGGGCGTGAGCAAGGCGCACGGGCTCGACGAGCTTCTTGCCGCCACGGGCATCGCGCCCGATGAGGTCGTCGTGTTCGGCGACGCCGAGAACGACCTGGAGATCCTGCGCAAAGTCAAGTACTCCGTGGCTGTTGACAATGCAACGCCCGAGGTCAAGAAGGTCGCCAACTACGTTATCGGCTCGTGCGCGGATGAAGGCGTCGCCGACGCGCTCTTCGAGCTGGCGCAGGCAGCGTCCGAGGGGCGCATGCCGGCGTTCCTGGCGGGGTAGAGAAGGGCGGAGGGCGGTCGCGATGAAGCTACCGGAGCTCAAGAAACCACAGCTGACCAGGCGCGCGTTCATTGCCGGCGGGGTCGGTGCCGTCGCCGTCGCGTCAGCCGCGGCCTTCGGCGCGGCGAGCTGCTCGCGCGGTGACGAGGACGTCCCGGCGGAGCCGGCGGCCTCGGCGGAGGAGGCGCAGGCGCAGAAGCTCGGCGGCAAGCTGACTATGTACGCCTGTTGCGACGAGGCGCTTATCAACGCCTTCGTGCCGGCGTTCATGCAGGAGACCGGCGTCGTCGTCGACGTCGTGCAGAAGAACGCGGCGGAGTGCCGCGACGACGTGGCAGCTGAGGTCGCGGCGGGCCGGCCTGTGGCGGACGTGGTCTGGGGCGGCGACGCGTCCTGGTATGCGGCCGGCGCCGACTGTTTCGAGCAGTGCTTCTCGTCGGCGAACGCGAGCGTACGCGACGACTGCCGGAACGCCGACGGCTACGTGACGCCGGTATCCCGCGAGGCGAGCGTCATCGTCGTCAACAAGGACCGGGCGCAAAGGCTCGCCGTCGAGGTCGAGGGCTACGAGTCGCTGGTCGGCGAGGAGCTCACGGGTCTGGTGGCCGTGGCCGACCCGACGAAGGACGCTGCGGCTAAGTCGGCCCACGACGCGGTGCGCGCCGCGGGCGACCTGCTCCCGGCCTACGTGAAGACGACGGAGGACGGAACGGTGGCTCCGGGCGGGGAGGAGTTTCTCTCCGCGGTGTGGGCGCAGGTAGCCGGCGACGTGCGCGCCTCCTCGGAGGACGTGGTGCAAGACGTGCTCGACGGCGTCGTGGTGGCGGGGCTCGTTTCCGAGGCGACGGCATGGGCGATTGCCGACCAGACGGGCGAGCTCGAGGTCGTCTATCCCAAAGAGGGCTGCCTCGTGGCGCTCGGCTGCACGGCCGTGGCCAAGGGCGCCGACAACCTCGAGCAGGCGCAGGCCTGGGTCGACTTCGTTTGCGGAGAGTCGGCGCAGCGTGCCGCGTGCGACAAGGTCCGTATCCGCAGCATCTACGACGGCGTCGGCCCAGAGGACGACTTCGCTGCCCTCGTCGTGATTTCCGACGCCGGCGCTGGTGCTGACGCTGGCGCTAGCGATGGCGCTGCCGACGCCGGCGCCGACGCGTAGGCCACCCCCGACTAGCAAGTTCGGAAGGCTTCCAAACTCGTCGGGCTTCTTTCCGCCGGATTGAGCAACGCCTCTACCTGCGAATATATATACCTTAACCAAGTTCGGAAGGCTTCCAAACTTTTGGAAGCCTTCCGAACTCCAAAAGGGGGCAAGAAGCCCTCGCGCCGTCGCGCGCCGCCGTGCGCTCGCCGGGCACCGTGGTTACCGCTCGCGGGCGCTTTTGTGCCGCGGCCGTCGCGATGGTACCGACTCCGTGACCGTTTGTTCTTAAGCCCCGCTGAACGCTCCGCCCGAGAAATAGCATGACCGCAACAGCGAGAACCAAGGGAGTTCTCGCAGGTCATGTACCCGATTGGGAAGGAATCGCAATGGGAAAGGGAAAAACGGCGCTGTTTCGCGGCTTGACGGCCTTGTTCATCTGGCTGCTCATCGTCACCATCTTCGGGGCGAACATTGCCAACAACTACGCGAGCACGATCAACGGCGCGCTCGGCATCTCGACGACGCGCATCGTCGAGTCGGACGACTAGGGGATGGCAAGATGATCAGCAGGAGGAGTTTCCTCAAGGGCGCCGCTGCCGCTGCCGTATCCGCTGATTAATCGGTAGAGTTCCAAGCTTTTACCCCCAAATGACAGGTACATGCTTAACTCTACCTGCGGTTTTACCGAATACCGGTACCGGTTCGACAGGTGGCGAGGCGCGCGCCGCTTGTTCCCGCGCGGCCACCGTTCGTACCGAAACCGGTGCCGTTCCCAACCCTGAATCACCCGTCGAGTTCGGAGGGCTTCCAAACTCGGCGGACACGAGGTGCTCTCTCGTGCGCACGAAGAAGTCCTCTTCATGCGTCGAGACGAACAGTCCCGTGTCCGATTAGCGAAAATCAGACGTGCGATGACACTTTTATGAGCGAGTTTAAAGGCGAAGAGCACATTTTTATGAGCGACCTGGGCCGGCAAGAAGCCCTACCTACGGCTTCAGCAGCTCGCGTCTTCACTGGCCTCTAAGACGCAAACCGCACGAAGTTGTATGCGCAGATGAGCGCGATGAGGGCAAGCGACCCCAAATACAGCCGATCGATGACCGCGCCGCTCACGCGCCGGGCGATTCTGCGCCCTACGACTGAGCCCGCCACGGCCGCCGCGCACACGCCGGTGAGCAGCGCCGCCGAGAAGACCGGCACCCCGCCTAGCACGAGCGAGTACACGAGGCTCGCCCCCTGCGAGAACGCGATGATGAAGAGCGACGACTGAGCCGCGGGCTTCGTCTCCAGGGCGAAGAAGAACGTGAGGATCGCCAGGTTGAACGGCCCGCCGCCGATGCCGAGGAACGACCAGCACATCCCGGCGAGAAGGCCGATGCCTGCTTTGGGTGCTGCGCCGGTCACGTTTAGGCTTCTGACCCGCGCCTTATTTACCGTATAAATGCCGACGACCGCCGTGAGGACGATGAGAACCGCGGCCTGCGACGCGCCGACGAGCTCCGTGGAGGGTAGCTCCGACGAGAGCCGGTTGAAGATTACCTTGCCCGCCACGCCGCCGATGGCCGAGCCCAGCGCGAGCGGCAGCATCGCGCGCGGATCGACGCCGGAGGTGCGCGACGCCGCGTTCTGCGCGAGTGTGGCCAGCGCCATGGTGAGCACCGAGACGCCCGACAAGAACGAGACCGTGGCGACCGGCAGCACGCCCATCGCGTCCACGGCAGGTTTGATGATCACGCCGCCGCCGATCCCGCACAGCGGCCCCAGCAGCGACGCCAAGAAACAAACGATGACAACGGCAAAATTCGACAGAGACATCCCGGGGTTCCTCACTTAAGCTGGCCGCTTCGCGGCGCACGGAAAGCCGATTGCTTCTGCCGTCCACGCAAAAGCCAACGCATGTATGTTGGCTGACGGCGCGAATACTTTATACTCCAAATTCTGTGAGGTGGAGCCGTGAGAATCATCAAGCGCATCAACAACAACACCGTTCTGTGCGTCAACGACAAAGGGCGTGAGCTTATCGCGCTGGGTAACGGCATCGGCTACGGTGACGGGCCGGACGATATTCCCCTGGAGCGGATCGACCGCACCTTCTTCGGCATCGACCAGAAATACCTGGCGCTTTTAAGCGAGCTCGATGGCGATATCCTCGAGTTCTCCGCCCAGATCACCGAGGTCGCCCGTGCGAACATTTCTCGCGAGCTGAGCCCAAACCTGCCCTTCACGCTTGCCGACCATATCAGCTTTGCAATCAAGCGCTGTCGCGAGCGCATCTACGTCCAGATGCCTCTTTCTTACGACGTCCAGCAGAACTTCCCCATCGAGTACCGCGTGGCGAAGCTCGCCTACGACGGCATTCAGCGACAGTTCGACGTGCAGATGCCCCGTAGCGAGGTTGCGGGCATCGCGCTGTGCATCGTCAACAGCGTGATAGCCACCTCCAGCAAAGCCAAATCCAATGACGCCCGCAAAGAGGAGCGTCTTATCGAGAAGCTCGCCCGCGAGGTCGAGAAGCAGATGGGCATCCAGGCCGACCGCGACGGTTTCGACTTCGCCCGCTTTGCCACCCACGTGCGCTACCTCATCGAGCGCGTGCAATCCAACGAGCCGCTCCAGACCGAGAACGCGTCACTCTACCAGCCGCTCTGTGAGCAGTACCCGGATATCGCCGCCTGCGTGGAGAGGCTCTCGGCAATGATTTGCGAGGTCTACGGCGAGCAGGACGGTCTCACTGACGAGGAGAAGGCGTATCTCATGCTGCACGTCAACCGCCTGTGCGCGACGGCGTTGGTGAGCTGACGCGCGTACCTTGCCGCCTGGAGCCGCAATCCCGCGCTTTTATGCCATCGCTCACGCCGCGTCCGCGTCCTGCCATTCTCACGCCCACCAACGCAAACCTACCGTTCACCGGACAGCAGGAGACTAATCTAAAGTGACTTGACTATAGTTCATCTCACATAAGGTGTTATCCACGGACGAGGTCCCGGAGCATGACGTAAAACGGCCACAAGGCCTGTTTTTCGCTGCTCGCGGGCTTGTTTTCGTTTTACGCCATTCTCCCCTCCGAACTGAATAGCGCTTCTTGGCACCAGAGCAGCGAGTCCGCCGCGCCTCCGAACACGCACGGAGCCGCGGCAAGCAAAAGGTTCGCCGCGCCCCGAACACGCACAGGCCGCGGCCAAGGAAAGAGAAGGGAAGCCTCATGGCAAACAACCGCGAGATCGCCCAGAGCGTCCTCGAGGCCGTTGGCGGCACGGCCAACGTCACCACCGTCGCCCACTGCATGACCCGTCTGCGCTTTACGCTCAAAGACATCGATGCGCCCGACAGCGAGAAGGTCCGTAGCATCAAGGGCGTCGTCGGCGCGCAGATTTCCGGCGGTCAGTACCAGGTCATCATTGGCAACAACGTCGAGAAGGTCTACAACGAGCTGTGCGACCTCGGCGGCTTTGACAAGCTCGACGCCATCAACGAGAACCTCGACGTCCCCGAGAAGCAGCCGCTCACGCCTGCCGTTATCGGTAACCGTATCCTGAGCTATCTCTCCGGCTCCGTGAACCCGCTCATCCCGTTGCTCATGTGCGCCGGTATGTTCAAGGTCATCAGCTCGATTCTCGGGCCGAGTATGCTCAACCTCTTTGCCTCTGACAGCGACGTTATCGTCCTGCTCGAGATGGTCTACGAGGCCGCGTTCTACTTCATGCCCGTCTACCTGGGCTACAACGCCGCCAAGCAGCTTGGTGTCACGCCTGCGCTCGGCGCCTTCATCGGCGGTATCCTCATCACCCCGACCTTCGTGTCGATGGCTAGCGCCGGCACGGCGTTCAGCGTCTTCGGCATTCCCTGCACGCCTGGCACCTACAGCAAGACGGTCCTTCCCGTCCTACTGAGCGTTTGGGTAATGTCCTACATCGAGAAGGGCCTCAAGAAGGTCATGCCCGACGCCCTGACCACCGTCTTCACGCCGGTGCTCACCGTCCTCATCACCCTTCCGTTCGCCCTGTGCGCCCTCGCCCCGCTCGGCTCCTGGATCGGCACCGTCCTCGCCAACATCATGAGCTTCGCCGGTGAGCAGGGCGGCATCGTGGCCATCCTTGCCGGCGGCCTCATCGCGGCCCTTTGGACGCTGATCGTCTCCACCGGCATGCACCTGCCGATTATCATGGTCGCTCTCACCCCGTTCATGGAGACCGGCGTCGACACCTTCATCTTCGTCGCCACCGGCGCTCGCATGTGGTCGTTCTTCGGCGCCCAGATCGGTGCCTTCCTGCGTGCCCGTGGCGAGGAGAAGAAGGAGATCCTCAGCTACGCCGTCTCCAGCCTCATCGGCGGCGTGGGCGAGCCGTTCATCTTCGGCGCCATGTTCCGTCACACCCGCCTCTTCGTGACCCAGGGCATCGGTGCGTTTGTGGGCGCCGTCATCATGCTCACCCTCGGCGTCAAGTACTACGTCATGGCCAGCTCCAACTTCCTGTCCATCCTCGGCTTTGCCGGCGGCGAGACCAGCAACCTCATCCTCGCCGTTGTTGCCTCTGCTGTGGCTGGCGTGGTCGCGCTCGTGCTGACCTACCTCTTTGGCTTCAGCAACAAGGAGCTCGAGGAGATGGAGAAGTAGCTCCCCCCACGCGTCGCGGAGACCTCGGGTCCGGTTATCGTCCGGGGTCTCCGCGACGTATCGTTGTTCGTCACTGGCATTGCCTGCCGTCGAAAGGTGCCTTATGGACATTTGCCTTTACATTTCTGATCAGCACTCGTATGAGGTACAGGGATACGCGGGGGACCCCTGCGTGCGCACGCCGAACCTCGACCGCATCGCAAGGGAGGGCACGGCATTCGACAGCGCGTACTCGGCCTATCCCGTGTGCGTGCCTTCGCGCATGGCGATGATGTCGGGCCTGCATGCCAGCAGCAACGGCGCCATGAGCAACCTGAGTGCGCTGGACTCCAACATCCCCACGTTTGCCCACGCTCTGGACATCGCGGGCTATGAAACCGTCCTCTGCGGGCGCATGCACTTCGTCGGTCCCGATCAGCGCCACGGCTTCAGGCAACGCATCGCCGCCGACATCACGCAGGCGTTCCACAATCGTCCAGCGCGCATCGCCGAGGAGCGCGGCGCCCATAACAAGACGCCGCAGGGCGGCCCGAACTCGGTCTCGCTTGTGGGTGGCGGCAACTCTCCGTCGCTGGAGTTCGACCGCTACGTGGTCAACAACGCGCTCGACTACCTGAGCCAGGATCACGATGCCCCGCAGTTCCTGTGCGTGGGGACCTACGCCCCTCACCACCCCTACGTGGCGCCGGTCGACCTCTACAACTACTACCTCGACAAGGTCGATGTGCCGAGCGAGACAGTCGACGCCCCCAGACACCCCGCGCTGCGTGCTGTGTTCCGCGACCCCTCACCCGACCTTGCACGCGCCGTCCGCGCGGCGTACCGAGGCGCCGTCGAGTTCGAGGACGGCCTTATCGGTGAGGTGTACGACGCGTTTAACGCCTACCTTGAGCGCACAGGCCATGAGGGTGTGTTCATCTACGTCTCCGACCACGGGGATATGGAGGGCTACCGCGGCTACTACGGCAAGGACACGTTCTACGAGAGCTCGGTCCACGTGCCCATGCTCTTCGCGGGCACGGGCGTCTGCGCCGGGGCCAGAAAGCGGGGCGCGGTCTCGCTTCTCGACATCGCCCCCACGGTGATCGAGTTGGCGGACGCCCCCGACCTGCCGCACTACGACGGTGTCTCGCTCGTTCCCGAGCTCGCCGGCGAGAAGGACGACGTGGAGCGCATCGTGTGCTCCGAGCTGGGCGGCAACATGGTCTTCACGGATCGCTTCCGCTATGGCCAGATGGCCGTCTCGGGCGGCAAGAAGCTCATCCACTACCATGACTACGATGAATACGACACGTTAAGCGACCTCGCAAACGATCCGCTCGAGCTGAGGGATGCCTCGGGCGAGTACCCCGAGGACGTCAAGCGCCTGCGTGCCTCGTTTGACGAGCAGTTGCCGGTGGACGTCGGCGCCATGGAGAAGCAGGCCGCGCGTGAGGCGACGTGGTTCTCGCTGCTGCAGAAGTGCGACCTCGACAGCGAGGATCTTTGGCACTGCACCCCAGCCGCCCGCGAGGAACCCAACCCCGTGGTCCGCGGCACCCGCACGACCGAGGAGTGGCTCCGTGAGCTCCTTGAGGACAAAGAGGCGTAGGTAGACATAGGGTCGGCGGCCGCCGGTGAAAGAGCGAGATATGGACAAGCTATTCTGTAACCCCCTGAATCTTGAGTACCGCTACCAGTACATAAAGGGGCGCCGCGGCCCCGAGTTCTTCCGCGAGGCGGCCGACCCGACCTGTATCCTCTTTGGCGAAAAGTACTTGCTGTTCCCTTCGATGACGGGCGGTTTCTGGTACTCCGACGATCTCGTGGACTGGCGGTTTAGGGAGACGCCCGAGCTGCCGACCTACGACTATGCGCCGGACGTGCGTGAGGTCGCGGGCCAGGTGGTCTTCTGCGCGAGCCGACGCGGGACGCCCGCCGAGCTGTGGCGCAGCCCCGACCCCCTCACCGTCCCGTTCGAGCGCGTGAGCGCCCCCTTCGGATTCTGGGACCCCGATCTGTTCTGCGACGACGACGGCCGTGTGTACCTGTACTGGGGCTGCTCGAACATCGACCCGTTGTACGGGATCGAGCTCGACCCCGAGACCCTCGTGCCGGTGGGCGAGAAGGTCGAGCTCGTTGCCCAGGACATCAACCGCCACGGCTGGGAACGCAAGGGCGAGAACAACCACATGCCCGTGCCCAGGACCGAGCAGGAGCGAATCGCCGCCGAGAAGCGCGGCTACACTCCTTGGGTCGAGGGCGCCTACATGACCAAGAACAACGGCACCTACTACCTGCAGTACGCCGCGCCGGGAACTCAGTACAACACCTACAGCGACGGCGTGTACACGTCCAAGGACCCTCTGGGTCCCTTCGAGTACCAGGCGAGCAATCCCTTCTCGAGCGCGCCCGGCGGCTTTATGCAGGGCGCCGGCCACGGGAGCACCTTCAAGGACAAGCACGGCGACTGGTGGCACGTCTCCACGATGCGCATCAGCGTGAGGGGCTCGTTTGAGCGCAGGCTGGGGCTGTGGCCGTGCGGGTTCGACGATGACGGCGTCATGTACTGCGACCAGAACTTCGCGTGCCTGCCGCAGGGGGTCTGCGAGGAGCCGCGCGAGGCCGGGCATCGCGTGGGACCCGCGATGATGCTGCTGTCCAAGGGAGCCCTTGCGAGCGCGTCCTCGGCGGGGGAGGGCCACGGCGCCCGTCTTGCCACTGACGAGAACTGCCGCACCTGGTGGGCTGCCGCCGGCGACGACCCCGAGCCGTGGCTCGAGCTGGACCTCGGTGCCGTCAAACATGTCGAGGCGGTCCAGGTCAACCTCGCGGATGAGGGGATCCGTCGTCCTGAGCCCAACGGGTGCGACGATGCGCTGCTGGAGGAGCATGGAAGGGTAATCTACCCCGCGCAGTCGACTTCGTTCCTGCTGGATGGAAGTGCCGACGGTTCCTCGTGGGAGGCACTCTACGACGGCAACGAGCACCCGGGCGACAGGACCCATGAGTTCGTGGTGCTCGATGAGACCCGCGACCTGCGCTTCGTTCGCGTTCGCGACTTCGGGATCGCCATGGGAGGCGTTGCCGCCGTGAGCGGCCTGCGCGTGTTCGGCCACGGCGACGGCCCGTTGCCCGAGGACGTGGAGGAGGCGGTCATCGGCCGTTCCGAGGACGGGATGAACATCCTGCTCCACTGGGACGCCGTGGAAGGCGCCCAAGGCTACAACGTTCGTTACGGCACCGAGCCCGACAAGCTCTATATGAGCTGGCAGGTCGACGAGGGAACGATGCTCGACCTCACGACGGCCAATGCCGGGCAGCGCTATTACCTCGCCATAGACAGCTACAACGAGTCCGGCGTCACCCCCGGAAAGGTGCTGACTATCGCATAGGGGCGGGCTGCTGTCTACCTGCCCGCGCCTCTCATGTATTCCAACAGCCTCGGTACGGCATACTCGAGAAACTCGCGGTAGCCGCAGTACTCGTCGTCGTAGTAGGCGACGCTCAGACGTTTGCAGTTGCGGTGGCAGATGTCCTCGAAGGGGCAGTCGGCGCAGCTTGCGCACTGCCTGCGCGGCTGGGCGAGAAACTCGCGCGCGGCCCGGCCGGCGGCCATCTCGACCAGCGACGCGTCCCTCACGTTGCCCATGCGGTACTCGTCCAGCACATAGAAGTCGCACGGGTAGACGTCTCCGGAGCTCTCTACCACGAACTGTGGCGTGCACCTGCCGCTCATGCCGCACTGCTGCGGCGGCCGACCGGAGAGCAGCAGCGCCACGTTGTCGAAGAGGGTCACGTTCATTGCCTGCCCGCGCCTGAGGTCGTCGAACCACAGGCGGAAGAACACCTTGTAGAAGCTCGCGAACTCGTGAGGGCCGAGCGAGAACTCGTCGCCGTCGCCCCCTAGCCCCGGCAGACAAGGGATCAGCTGCACAAAGTCGAAGCCAGCCTGCCTGTAGAAGCGGTAGAGCTGCTGGGGGTGCCTTACCAACTGGCTGGTCAGCACCGTGAGCACGTTGAAGTCGACCCCCGCCTCGCGAAGCAAGCCGACGCCGCGCATGATGCGCTCGTGCGTGGCCTTGCCGGCGGCGTCCGGCCTCAGCCGGTCGTGCGTCTGCCGCGGCCCGTCGACGGACACGCCGACGAGAAACCCGTTTTCGGCGAAGAATGCCGCCCACTGCTCGTCCAGGGAAAGTCCGTTGGTCTGGATGGAATAGCTGATGCGCTGTGCCGTGCGCTTGCGGTCGACCTCCTTCACGAACTCTTTGAAGAACTCTAACCCCGCGCATGTCGGCTCCCCGCCCTGAAAGGCGAAGGTGACGTGCGCGTCCTCTCCGACCTCGAGGGCGCGCCCGATCACGGCGCTTCTCGTCTTGTCGTCCATTATTCCGTGGCTCGCCACGTCGCGGTGCGCGGCCACGTCTGCGTAGAAGCAGTACTCGCAGCGCATGTTGCATAGCGAGGACGCCGGCTTTATGAGTAGGGAGACGGACTTCATGGTCGCTTGGGCCTCGGCTTCCTGAACGATGGTGTTTTATCTACTATATCGAGAAGATGAAGGCGGCCGCCGCTGAGGCGAACTACGAGGTGACCATCGCCGCCCACGCGGTTTCCCAGGCCAAGACTCTCGGCGTCGGCGCCGACATCATCCTGCTTGGGCCCCAGGTCCGCTTCGAGCGCGACAAGGTGGCCGCTGTGTTCCCCGACAAGCCCGTCGAGGCCATCGACATGGTCCAGTACGGCACGATGAACGGTAAGGCCGTCATCGAGCGCGCCAAGGGCGGCGCGGGCATCATCTTCATGGGCTGCCAGATGCTCAACGAGGTCCTGGCACAGGGCTCCATGGAAGGCTACCTGGACACCTACACCGTGCTGCCCCCGCTGACCTCGGTCTGCGACGGCATCCACCGCTACGGCGCCAAGGTCGTCTGCCAGATCTCGCCCGGCACCGGCCGCAACGCGTTCCCGGACACGCTGGGCAACCCGCCCATCTCCTCCTCCGAGACGCCCTCCGTCTTCGACCCCAGCATGAAGTGCCACGCCCTCACCAAGGACGAGATCGCGCAGATGATGGAGGGCTTCAAGTTCGCCGCGGGCGTCGCGCGCGACGCGGGCTACGACGCCATCGAGGTCCACGCGCACGCCGGCTACCTGATCGACCAGTTCATGAGCCCCGTCTGGAACAAGCGCACGGACGAGTACGGCGTCACGCCCGAGGGCTTCGCGCGCTTCCCGTGCGAGATCGTGCAGGCCATGAAGTCCGTCGTGGGCGACTCCATGCCCATCATCTTCCGCATCTCGCTCGACCACCGCTTCGACGGCGGGCGCACCATCGAGGAGAGCGTCAAGCTTCTGCCGATCCTGGAGGCCGCGGGCGTGGACGCGTTCGACGTCGACGCCGGCTGCTACGAGACTCTCGACTACATCTTCCCGCCCTCCTACCTGGGCGAGTCCTGCATGAGCTACGTCTGCGAGGCCGCTCGCAAGGCCGTGGACGTGCCCATCTTCACCGCCGGCACGCTCAACCCCGAAGACGCCGTGGCGCTTCTCGAGGAGGGCAACGTTGACTTCGTCAACTTCGGCCGCGCGCTTATCGCCGACCCGTACCTGCCGGTGAAGCTCCAGAAGGGCCACCCGGAGGACATCCGCCCGTGCCTGCGCTGCAACGAGTACTGCATCGGCCGCATCTGGAACGACCACACCAAGCTGGGCTGCGCCGTGAACGCGCAGGCCATGGAGGAGGTCCGCTTCGCGCTGAAGAAGACCGCGTCGCCCAAGAACGTGGTGGTCGTGGGCGCCGGCCCGGCCGGCCTCGAGGCCGCGCGCGTGGCCGCCATCGAGGGTCACAAGGTCACGGTCCTCGAGAAGCGCGACTACCTGGGCGGCACCGCCAAGGACATCTCCGGCGCGAGCTTCAAGGTGAACATCGGCAAGCTCGTCGCCTGGTACGAGGCCCAGCTCAAGCGCTACGGCGTCGACGTTCGCCTCGGCCACGAGGTCACTGCCGACGACGAGCTTCTCGCCGCGGCGGACGCCATCATCGTGGGCACCGGCGCCAAGCCCGTCACGCTCAACATCCCGGGCCTGGACGGTCCCAACGTGGTCAGTATGCTGGACTTCGAGCGCGACCACACCAAGGTCGGCGGCCAGAACGTCGTGGTCTGCGGCGGCGGCGCCTCAGGCCTGGACGGCGCGCTCGAGCTCGCGGCCGACCTCGGCAAGAAGGTCACCGTGGTGGAGATGCTGCCCGAGGTGGGCAAGGACGTCTTCTTCATCAACAAGATCACGCTGATGAACCGTCTGGCGGATGAGAAGGTCAGCATCCTGACCTCCAGCAAGGTCGTCTCCGTCGACGAGGGCGGCCTCACCATCGAGAAGGCCGACGGCACGAGCGAGCACCTGGACGCCGACTGCGTGATCGACGCCTTTGGCATGCGCCCCGACCCGACGCTGGCAAACGCAATCGACGCCAAGTATCACGAGAAGACCCGCATCGTGGGCGACGTCCGCAAGCTCGGCAAGATCGGCGACGCCGTCCGCGACGGCTTCTACGCCGCGAGCAGCCTCGACATGGATCTCTACGAGTAGGGCACAGGGCTCATAGGCCGCAGCAAGTCATTGAGCGCGGTGTCGCCGGAAGGTCTCGGCGGCACCGCACGGCGGTTGTAAATAAGGTCGCGGCCCCGTAAGGCTGCGACCTTATTAAATTCATGGTGGAGGGATGGGGCTCGCGCCTACGATCTCGGGCTTGAGGATCCCCCTACAAACCCCGTCCAGCCGCCGCCCCTACTCGCTCAGCCTCCCGTAGTCGTCCCACGCCCCGAAGAGGCGGCCGGCGCGCGTCTCCTCGACCAGGTGCGTCAGCGCGCGCTCGTAGGCGTCGTCGTCGCGCCCCTTGTAGAACGCGACGTTGTATGCCCGCACGCGCTGGTAGAGCGCCGGGAAGCTTCGGAACTTGGTGTACACGCGCGCGGCCTTGAGCGCCTGCTCGACGTCCTTGTCCATCTTGAAAGACCTCGGGCCCATCGGCGGCAGCACCGCGCGCCCCGCGTCGGTCATAAGACCCAGCCGCTCCAGCCGGCGCACGCGCTCCTTGTTGAGCTCGGTCCACAGGCACCTCTCTCGCCTTGGCGAGAAGCGCTGCATCGTGACCCCGTCGACCTTGGCGTAGGTGGAGTCGATCCAGCCGAAGCAGAGGGCCTCCTCCACGGCGTCCAGGTAGTAGAGCACCTGCTCATCGCCGGGGCGGCCCCGCTTGACGCGCGCCCAGCACTCGCGCTCTGCGGCGCCGTGCTCGGCCAGCCACGCGCGGAACTCCGCGCGGCTGCTCACGTTCAGGACGTTTTCCGGCTCTCTTCTCATGAGACTATCCTAACGCGCGGCGGGCTGCGCGCTCTTTGTCAGCCTACGAGGCCCGGCTTTCTCTAGCGGCGGCAGGTGTTCAGAGGGGCACGTGTGGAGAAGCGCCGACAAGCAAATCTTGTCTCTCTAGGCGGTTTGGTCAACATCGGCTACTTCGAGAAAGGCCAGTCGCCCGCGGCGATGGCTTCGATAGCCGTGGGAACATGACGTCGCCCGCCGCGGCTGCGGGGTCCTGCCGTACACTCAAACCATCGGATAAGCCAGGCGCGCGGGGTGCGCGCCGCGGACGGGAGGTCCACATGGAGAGGGTCGTTATCATCACCGGCGGCACCAACGGCATCGGGCTTGCGTGCGCGCGCAAGTTCCTCGGCGCTGGCAATAAGGTGGTTTACCTGGGCCGGCATCAGAAGCCGGAGGTCGACGCCGAGCTTTCTGCGCTGGGCGAGGCCGCTTTCGTGCGCGCCGACGTGGCCGTGCAGGCAGACTGTGAGGCGGCCGTCGCCGCGGCCATCGATCGCTTCGGGCGCGTCGACGTCCTCGTCAACGTCGCCGGCATCGTGGGCGAGCGCCAGGCTTTCTGCGACATCGACCTCGACAACGTCCGCTCGGTCATCGAGACCAACCTCATGGGCACCATCTACATGGGCCGCTTCGTGGCGCCGCACATGGCCGAGCAGCGCTCCGGCGTCATCGTGAACGTCGGCTCCATCTGCGGCCACATCGCCAACACCGAGAACATCGCTTACCACGCGAGCAAGGGCGGCGTCACCATGCTCACCAAGGCCGAGGCCCGCGAGCTTGCGCCTTATGGCGTGCGCGCGGTCGAGGTCGCGCCCGGTTGGGTCCACACCGGCATGCTTGACCCGGCGATCCTCGAGGTGGGCGGCAAGCTCCACATGGGAGGCAAGATCGTCGAGCCCGAGGAGGTCGCCGACCTTATCTACCTGGCCGCTTCCCCCGAGGCGAGCTGTTGGAACGGCACGTGCGTGATGGCGGACAACGGCTACTCCGCCTTCAAGGGCCTCGACGGCCACAGCGAGTAGGGGGGCGCTATGGCGCTGATCGACGATATCCGCGCGTTCGAGCCGGGCTGCGATCAGGAGGAGAAGGACCGGGCGCTGCTGCTCGCATGCCTGGAGCGCGACCCCGACGTTGCGCGTCGCAGCTCGGTCGCGCATCTCACCGCCTCGGCGTGGACGGTCGACGCCGCGGGCGAGAGGACGCTGCTCTGCTACCACAACATCTACGACTCCTGGAGTTGGGTGGGTGGACACGCCGACGGCGAGCTTGACCTGGCCTTGGTTGCCGCGCGCGAGCTCGCGGAAGAGACGGGCGTCGCGGGCGCGCGCCTCGTGAGGGACGGCCTGCCCGCCGGCGCGGTCTTCTCCCTCGAGGCCCTGCCCGTCGCCGGCCACGTGAAGCGCGGCGCCTACGTGAGCTCGCACGTCCACTTGAACGTCACGTATCTCTTCGTTGCCGACTCGGCCGCGCCGACGAGCGCGAAGCCCGACGAGAACAGCGCCGTCCGCTGGGTGCCCATCGATGACCTTCTCGCCCTCTCCGACGAGCCCTGGATGTGCGAGCACGTCTACAAGAAGCTTATCTCCCGCACAAAGGCGCTGCTCGGGGTCTCGCGACCGCTGCAGACAGGCCCGCATCCCGAGGGCTCTGCGTAAGACCGCTCCCCCCTACCTGCCGCTTGCGGAATGACCGCGGCCGTTCGCCTGCGCGGGCGAATGCCCTGGCCGCGCGGCGGGGATAACCCCCCCATTGGTGCCGGCCGGCGCCATCCCCCGAGAGAAGAGGAGACAACGGCATGTTCGACATCAACGGCAAGACTGCGGTAATCACGGGAGGCACTTCGGGTATCGGTTTGGCGACCGCAGAGGCGTTTCTCAAGAAGGGCGCGAAGGTTGTTATCGCCGGGCGCAACGCGGAGCGCGGGGCGGAGGCGGAGGCGGAGCTTATGAAGGTCTCGCCCGACGTCGTCTTTCTCCAGACCGATACCAGCAACGAAGAGGACGTCAAGGCCCTCGTCGACTTCGCTGTCGAGAAGTTCGGCTCGCTCGACATCATGTTCAACAACGCCGGTGTCCTCATCTTCGGCACGGCGGACCAGATGAGCGGCGAGGACTATCGCAAGGTCATCGACATCAACCTCGCCGGCGTCTTCTATGGCATCAAGTACGCCGCGCTGCAGATGGAGAAGCAGGGCACGGGCGGCGCCATCGTGAACACATCATCCATCGAGGGCAAGATCGGCGACCCGAACCTCGTCGCGTACAACTCGTCAAAGGGCGGCGTCAACCTGATGACCAAGTCCTCGGCCATCGCGCTGGCCAAGCACAACATCCGCGTGAACACCGTGAACCCCGGCTACATCGAGACGGGCATGGTCAACGAGGGCATCATGGGCAAGGAGCTCATCGATCACCTGGTGACCCTGCACCCGCTCGCGCGCCTGGGGCGGTCCGAGGAGATCGCCCACGGCGTCGTCTTCCTCGTCGAGAACGAGTTCACCACCGGCACTCATCTGTACATCGACGGCGGCTACACCGCGCAGTAGGCAGACGCGGCATAAGCCGTGCGCCGCGCCCCGGGGGACGAGTCTCCCGGGGCGTTTTTGCTGTTTCGCCGCCGCTTTGGGACACGCGGCGGCGTTGCGGAAAACGGGGCGCCGGCCGGAGCGGGAGACCACGTTGCAAAAGACCACCTCTCGTGCGTGAGAGAGGTGGTCTTGTTCTGGCGCATTGTGCTATTTCCAGGCGCCTCTAGCCTCTAACTTCTAGCGTTCAGCCCTCTTGTGCCCAAGAGAAAGAGCCGTCAATCCTCCCACAGCCAACGCCATCGCTGCGAAATAGGTGAGCGGGCTCGTGTCCTCACCCGTCTTTGGCAGCTTAGTTTTTGTGACCTGTTTTGCGTTGCTAGCCCCTTCATTTGTTTCAGTGCCCGGTGTGTTCTTCGTCCACTTCGCGTACACCCTCACGTCTGCATCCTTGAGCTGCACTTCTCCCGCCTGCTGGGTCAGCTCAGCGTCTTGGTACCAGCCAGCGAAAGTGTAGCCATCTTTCGTCGGCCGATAATTAGCAAGGTCGATGACGCTGCCTCGATCCTTGGTGACCGTGGCGATAGCAGAGCCGCCGTTTGTCTCAAAAGAAAGCGTGTACTGTGCCGGGGCAGAAACTACGACGACAGTGGCGGCGCTGGCTGCATGCGTTTCTGTTTCTTTGTAGCGAACCTCATAGGTACCAGCGGCAAGCCCGGTTAGTCCGTTATCTGGGCAGTCCGTCCACTTCTCTGAGCCCTGCAAGCGGTATTCCATGGCAGAAGACGTGCCCGTGATCTTTCCGTCTGCCCCTCCTGTGCTGTTTGGAGCGACGCCGCTAAGACCTGCGGGGGCCTCTACGTTTACTTTCCACTTGGCATAGACCGTGCGATCCGCATACTCAAATTCAACGGCATCCACTTTCTTGGTAAGCGCCGCGTCTTCATACCAGCCATAGAATGCGGACCCCGTTTTGGTCGGTACATAAGGCGTTAAATCAATCGTCTCGCCATGGATTCCGGTTACTGATTTAATCGTATCCCCACCGTCGGTTTCAAATTTCAGCGTGAACTCTGGCTCAGCCAAAACGGGGAGGCTAAAAACCGCAGAGGAATTGCCGTCGGCGACATACAGATAATTGAGGGGTGCGCCTACGCCCTCAAGGGAAATAGCGCTCTGAGAAACCCCCGATATCGCATAGCCGTCTTTACTCTTGAAATAGACGGTCAGTTGATAGCTGGTATTCGGGGACGCCAGTTCCGAGTCGAGCACGGGTGTCCATCCGGTACCCGCTGTATTGAGCTTCTTGACCGTTACATCGACAATCTCTATGCCCTTGGTTTGGCTCTCCACCTCGATGTCGCCTATTGTTTGGTAGGCCCCATAGCCCGAATAGGTGAGGTTCACCTCCGTAACGGGGATGTCCACCTGTCTCCACTTCGCATAAATCTTAGTATCCTTGAGAATCGTCGTATTGAAATCAAACTTGGTGGCATAGGTGGTGTCCGTGTACCAACCATCAAACTCCCAGCCCTCGTAGGTCGCCGTCACCTTTGGCTCGGTCGCTTTCTGACCGCCGATGACCGTCCAGGACGAGATGTTCGTTTTGCATGTCTCGTTATAGTCAACAGGCGTCACCGTGTATTTGGAGTAAGGGGCCGTATAGGTAAAGGTGTTTTCAGACGGCGCATAGGTCTCATCCCCCTCGAAAACCACCTTAAAGGAGAGCTGCGTGAGTCCAGAAGAATAAGAGTAAGTAAAGGTATAGATACCTGTTTGATTGCTCCATTGATTAGTCTGCAAAGAAACAGGCGAAGCAAGCGCCTCGCCATTGACCTCTACGACCTTTAAGGTTTTATCTTTAAGCGAGCTTCCGTTGGCTTTTAGCTCAAAGGCAATATCAAATTGGCAATAGGTATTAGCGGGGTTGCTGGCACTGCCGCGCATCGGCGCGCCAATCGTCGTCGGCGTGCGAGTGTCGTCGTTGACGGGATCCGCATTGACTGGAGTTGCCACAAGGCCCAGTATCAGCAGAAACGCTGACATGAGAAGGCCAAGATAGAGCCCCTTTCGCTTCCGTTGTTTCATAGATATCCTCCTTTGCCAATTGCTTGCTATGTGTAGAGAAGGGACGCTAGCAAAACAACCGTAGCTTCCTTCCCTTAGGTACGTTCAACTCATTATATTTGTTTATTCTTTGCTGTTGTAGACGGGCATCCTGTCTGTACAGAGGCACTGAAAAAGCCCGTCGCTCAGCATAGCGTCGGTAAGCAGGTATTCCTTTACCGCGCCCGCGCATGTTAACGCGTTGAACCGGAGCTTCTTGTCCAGCTCCAGGAGGTCGCCGGGTGCGAAGGGCTCAGGCGGTTCCGAGGCCGGGAGTCTCGAGGACGCCGGGACTGGCGGGCAAGAAGGGCTCGCCCGCGCTCAGGCAAACTTTGCGGGTCTTCTGGCGGAACCCCGGCTGCGCCGACCGGGTGCTGCGGTAAAAAAGAGATGAAGCCCCTTCGGAGACCGACCCCAGGAGCAAGGGAATTCTAAGCGTGGCGCCTACTCCCATTCGGGAACCCAGCTTTGATCCTTCTCAAGTCGGCCATCGAAGAGGCTTCGACCTCATTATTGCTCGAACGGCGGACGCCATTTCTCAGACGCGGCAATTCACCAAAGAAAGGCCAGCCAGCATGGACAAGATTCCCCCGACCACGCCCGACCTCACGCAGCAGAACATCGAGAAGATCGCGGCGCTGTTCCCCGACGCGGTGACGGAGGCCGTGGGCGCCGACGGCAACACCGTGCGCGCCATCGACTTCGACGCCCTGCGCGACGACCTCTCCTCCGTCGTGGTGGACGGACCGCGCGAGCGCTACCAGTTCACCTGGCCCGGCAAGCGCGAGGCCAAGCTGGAGGCCCGCCGCCCCACGCGCAAGGTCATGCGCCCCAACAAGGAGAAGTCCAAGGACTGGGACACCACCCAGAACCTCTACATCGAGGGCGACAATCTCGAGGCCCTCAAGATCATGCGCGAGACCTACGCCGGCAAGGTCAAGCTCATCTACATCGACCCGCCCTACAACACGGGCCACGACTTCGTCTACGACGACGACTTCTCCCAGACCCGCGAGGAGTACGAGGCCCAGAGCGGCGACTACGACGAGCAGGGCGGCCGCCTGGTGGCCAACCTGGAGTCCAACGGCCGCTTCCACTCCGACTGGTGCTCGATGATGTACCCGCGGCTGCTGCTGGCGAGGGACCTGCTCGCAAGCGACGGCGCGATCTTCATCAGCATCGACGACAACGAGAGCGCAAACCTCCGCAAGCTCTGCGACGAGGTGTTCGGAGTCGCGTCATTTATTGCAGAGGTTGCCTGCGTGAATAAGCCTTCCGGCAGGTCTGATGATAAATATGTTGCAACTGCTCACGAGAGCATTGTGATTTATGCAAAGAGCGACTTGTTTAGCATGGGCGGATTCGAGCCTGACGAGACAATTACCTCTCGCTACAGCAAGAGGGACCAGGCTGGGCGCCTTTACCGTTACGAGGACCTGCGAAAGCGCGGCACGAATGACGAAAGACGAAACCGTCCTAACCTTTTCTATCCTTTTTTCTACAACGAATCTAACGGCGATATCAAAATAGGCTCCAACGAAGACGAAACTCCCGACGGATACATTCGGATTGTCCCGATGAAAACCTCGGAGATCGAAGGCTCCTGGCGTTGGGGAAAAGAAACTGCCACCGCTAAATTGGACTACTTGCATGCGGTCTATATGGAAAATAAAGGCCAATGGAGCATGCACGAAGTTCAGTACCTGGATGAGAGGGGCGACGTCAAGCCGACCAGCGTTTGGTCGCAGAAAGACGTCAACAGCGAGCGCGGAACTGAGGCATTTAAAAATCTGGGCTTCAACGCAAGCGATTTTTCAAATCCCAAGCCTGTCGGCACGTTGAAGAGAATCGTGCGCATTGCTACCAACGAAGACTCGCTGGTGCTCGATTTCTTTTCTGGGTCTGCAACGATGGCGCAAGCCGTCTTTGAAAAGAACCAAGAAGACAATGGCAGACGCAAGGTCATCCTGATCCAGGTTCCTCAAGAGTGTTCACGCGATTCTCAAGCTTTTGCTGATGGGTTCGGGACACTTTGCGACCTCGGCGAGGAACGCATCCGCCGCGCGGGCGCGAAGGTCGTCAAGGAGGTAAACGAAGCCAACCGGCAGCTGGAGCTCGGCGCCACGGAAAAGGCCGTGCCCGATGTGGGTTTCCGCGTGCTCGAGGTGGGGGAGTCCGCCATCAAGGACGAGTACGCCGAGCCCGCGCAGTACGACCAGGCCCGGCTCGACCTCTTCGCCGACAACGCCGTCGAGGGCGCCACGGACCTGGACCTGCTCTTCCAGGCACTGCCAGCCTTCCGCATCCCGTACTCGGCCGCAATCGCCGAGCGCGAGCTCGGCGGCAAGCACGTGTGGGATGTCAACGGTGGCCAGCTCGTCGCCTGCTTTGACAAGGAGGTGGGCGCCGAGGCCATCGAGGCCATCGCCAAGGAGCGCCCGCTCTACGCCCTCTTCCGCGACGCCTGCTTCGCCGGCGACGCCGACGTCTCCAACCTCGAGGAGCTCTTCAAGACCTTCTCGCCCGACACCATCCGCAAGGTGATCTAGATGAATTTCGATGAGCTGCTCTCCGGAGAGTCCCAGACGGTCGAATACAAGAAGGAGCGCTCCGCGAGCTCAAAGAGCTATGTCAAGACCGTCGTGGCCTTTGCCAACGCCCGCGGCGGCAACCTGGTCTTTGGTGTGGACGACAAGACGCGCGAGGTCCTGGGCATTCCCGACGAGCGCGTGCTGGAGGACATGGACGCCATCGCCAACGCCATCATGGACTCGGTGGAGCCGCAGGTCCTGCCCGAGATAACGGTGAAGAGCGCGGGCGGCAAGAACCTCATCCTGGTCGAGGTGCCCGTGGGCAGGCAGTGCCCTTACTACCTCAAGTCCGAGGGCGTCGAGGGCGGCGTGTACGTGCGCGTGGGCGCCACCACGCGCCACGCGGACTTGGAGTGGGTGCGCATGCTCAGTCAGGAGTGCGCTGCGCGCCTGCGTGGCGAGGCTGTGCCCGCGGCAAGCGACGGGACCGATGGAGGACCGTTTGACGTCGCAGGTCAAGCTGCAAAAACCGAGAGAACCGATAGAAAACCGATAGAAACCGATAGAAAACCGATAGAAACCGATAGAGGCGTGCTTGTCGTCACATATCTGAAAGAGCACGAGGACGCCGGCATATCCGAACTCGCCGAGGTCCTCGGCCTTGGCAAGGATCGTGCGAAGGCCGTCGTTCGAGACATGGTCTCCCGGGGCCTTGTCGCAAAGGTCGGGGACAAGCGCTATGCCCGTTACGTCCTACCGGAGGGCGGAAACTGATGCAGCTCAAGTTCAAGATACAGCCGTACCAGACGGACGCCGCGCGCGCCGTCACGGACGTGTTCAAGGGGCAGCCGAACTCCGGCGCTTCTATGTACCTGCGTGACCTCGGCAGGACCCGCGCGCGCAACGGCATGGAGGTCATGGAGGGTTTCCAGGCCCAGGTGGAGCTCACCGAGGGCTATGCCAACGCGCCCATCGAGCTCGGCGCCGAGAGGCTCCTCCAGAACCTGAACGCCGTGCAGCGCGCCAACCGCGTGCCCGTCTCGGCGTCCCTGGCCAAGGGGCCCGCTCCCGTCAACCTGGACGTGGAGATGGAGACGGGCACCGGCAAGACCTACGTCTACACCAAGACCATGCTGGAGCTCAACCGCCTCTACGGGTGGTCCAAGTTCATCGTGGTCGTGCCGTCCGTGGCCATCCGCGAGGGCGTCTACAAGTCCCTGCAGGGCACCGAGCAGCACTTCTTCGAGCAGTACGGCAAGGCCATCCGCTACTTCGTCTACGACTCCTCCCGCCTGGGCGAGCTCGACCGCTACTCCGAGAGCGCCGACGTCAACGTGATGATCATCAACATGCAGGCGTTCAACACCTCCATGAGGGAGGGCGGCAAGTCCAAGGAAGCGCGCATCATGTACTCCGAGCGCGACGAGTTCGGCAGCCGCAGGCCCATCGACGTGCTGGCGGCCAACCGCCCCATCGTCATCCAGGACGAGCCGCAGAAGATGGGCGGCAAGGCCACGCAGGACGGCATCAGGCGCTTCAAGCCGCTGATGTGCCTCAACTACTCGGCCACGCACAAGGTGCGCCACGACTGCGTCTACGCCCTGGACGCGCTGGACGCCTTCAACCAGCGCCTGGTCAAGCGCATCGAGGTCAAGGGCTTCGAGCTCAGGGGCATGCGCGGCACGGACGGCTACCTCTACCTGGACGACATCAAGGTCTCCAAGGACAGGGCCCCGCAGGCCGTCATCGAGTTCAAGAGGCTCAACGCCTCCGGCTCCGTCTCAAAGAAGACGCGCCTCTTCTCCGAGCACGACGACGTCTACACCGCCTCCGGCGAGCTCGAGGCCTACCGCGAGGGCTACACCGTGGCCGAGGTCGTGCCCGACATGGACGGGCGGCTCGGCTACGTGCGCTTCCTCAACGGCGTGGTGCTCCGCCGCGGCGAGGTCCACGGCGACTCCTCGGGGCGCGACATGCGCCGCGTGCAGATCCGCGAGACCATCCGCAGCCACCTCGAGAAGGAGCGCGCGCTCTTCGCGCGCGGCGTCAAGTGCCTCTCGCTCTTCTTCATAGACGAGGTGGCCAAGTACCGCTCCTACGGCGAGGACGGCGAGGCCGTGCTCGGCGAGTACGGGCGCGTCTTCGAGGAGGAGTACGCGCGCGCCGTGGAGGAGTACGGCCAAGGGCAGATGGGCCTGGACGCGTCCTACGACGCCGGGATCGCCGAGGCGGACCGCCGCTACCTCGCCTACCTGCGCGGCATCGGCGCCGCCGAAACCCACAAGGGCTACTTCTCGGTGGACAAGAAGGGCCGCTCGGTCGACTCCAAGGTCAAGCGCGGCAGCGACGAGTCCGACGACGAGAGCGCCTACGACCTCATCCTCAAGGACAAGGAGCGCCTGCTCTCGTTCGAGGAGCCCACGCGCTTCATCTTCAGCCACTCCGCGCTCCGCGAGGGCTGGGACAACCCCAACGTGTTCCAGATCTGCACCCTCAAGCACTCCGACTCCGAGACGGGCAAGCGCCAGGAGGTGGGCCGCGGCCTGCGCCTGTGCGTGAACCAGGACGGCGAGCGCCAGGACCTCGAGGCCCTGGGCGAGGGCGAGGTCCACAGCGTGAACACGCTGACGGTCGTCGCGTCGGAGAGCTACGCGGACTTCACCAAGTCGCTCCAGAGCGACATCAGGAGCGCCCTGCGCGAGCGCCCCAAGGCCGTGACCGAGAAGTTCCTGGCGGGGCTCGTGGTGCAGGGCGGCGAGGAGGCGTCGTACACGCTCACCGAGGAGGATGTCCACGAGATCGTGTACGCGCTGCAGGTCAATCGTCTCATCGACCGCAAGGGCGAGCCCACGCAGGCATTTCGCGAGTCTGGCATGGCGGCCGTGACCGAGGACGACCTCTCCGAGCACCTCTACGCCTATCGCGCCGACATCGAGAGGCTCGTGAAGAGCGTCTACGACGAGCACGCGCTCGACGGCTACCTGAGCGACGGCCGTGGCCAGAAGGTCACGCGCAACCCGCTGAACAGGAACTTCATGCGCGCCGAGTTCCAGGAGCTCTGGAACAAGATCAACGCCAAGCACTCCTACACCGTGGAGTTCGACGACGAGGAGCTGCGCGCCAAGGCGATCGCGCGCATCGACGAGGAGCTCTTCGTCTCCAAGGCGGCCTACGTGATGACGAGCGCCACGCAGAGGGCCACGCAGTCGCGCGAGAACCTCGAGCGCGGCGAGGGCTTCGGGTCCACCACCAGGCACGACTACGAGGTGGGCGAGGACACGGGGGACGTGACCTACGACCTTCTCGGCGAGGTGGCCACGGCCGCCAAGATCACGCGCCGCAGCGCCGCGGCCATCCTCAAGGGCATCAGCCCGGTGAAGTTCGCCATGTTCCGCGACAACCCCGAGGAGTTCATCGCCAAGGTGTCCAAGTGCATCCTGGCGGAGAAGGCCACGATGGTGGTGGACCACATCACCTACCACAAGCTGGACGAGACCTACGACTCCGACATCTTCGCCGAGAGGATGCCCGAGAGCATGAGCCGCGCCATCGAGGCCAAGCGCTGCGTGCAGGACTACGTGGTGTGGGACTCCGAGGGCGAGAGGAAGTTCGCCGAGGACCTGGAGAGCGCCGAGGGCAAGGTGGCGGTGTACGCCAAGCTGCCGAGGAGCTTCCAGATCCCCACGCCGGTGGGCAACTACGCGCCCGACTGGGCCATCGCCTTCGAGAGGGGCAGCGTGAGGCACGTGTTCTTCGTGGCCGAGACCAAGGGCAGCATGGACAGCCTGGCGCTGCGCGACATCGAGAAGGGCAAGATCGCCTGCGCGAGGAAGCTCTTCAACGAGTTCTCCGGCGACGACGTCCGCTACGACGTGGTCCACAGCTACGAGGACCTGCTCAACGTGATCCAGGGAACGGAGTAGGGTACGGCAAAGGGAGTCATCTACGTCATGGAGACGGGGGAGCTCGATGCCGACGGCGGGGTGCTCGACGTTTTTCGGAAGAAGGACCGCTAGGCCGGCCAACTGCCGTGGTAGATATCGGCCAACTACCGTGGTAAAAATCGGCCAACTGCCGTGGTCGCGGCATGGGCCACCGTATTTCCGCCGGCAGGAGCCCCGGGCCATCGCGATCGCCTGGTGCCCGGGGACGGCGCCAAGGCCGATTGCCGCCCTCCTTCTGCCCGTCGCTCAAAACCACAGGACGAACGCACCGACGAGCAGAAGTCGCGCTACCTGGAGGGCCTGTTCGAGGAGACCTACCTCAAGGACATCATCTCCAGGTACGGGGTCGCCAAGACCCAGGAGCTCGACGAGCTGGTCAACGTCCTGGCGTCCTCCATCGGGTCTCTCACCAACTGAGCGTCTACGACTTCCTGCTCGACGAGAGTAGCCTGGAGCTCGCGTAGGGTTCCGGCGCGCCGGCACGG
>CAZEHG010000005.1:0-30385 GCA_964512475.1 uncultured Atopobium sp. | reverse complement strand
CCGGCAGCTCCATCGTGGCCGGCAAGGGCTGCACCGAGTTCGGCATCGGCTCCGTCGTCGCGAGCATCGTCATGGCGGTCCTGCACAACGAGAAGATCGTGGTGCCCCTCTCCGTCCACCTCGAGGGGGAGTACGGCGAGAGCGGCATCTGCGCGGGCGTCCCGTGCGTGCTGGGCGACGAGGGCATCGAGCGCGTGCTCGAGATCGACCTCTCCTACGACGAGCGCAAGGCCATGCGCACGAGCTGCGGCATCATCCGCGAGTATGTCGAGCAGGCGATGCCGTCCGCCGAGGAGTAGGGCCGCTGGGCCTGCGGGCGCGCGGGCCACGGGTCAACGGGCTTCTTGGCCCACCGCCCGCCGCCTAACAGGCTGTCCCCTCGCCAAATAAGGGCGAGGGGACTTTTTTGCGCGCTGATGGGCTTTGGATCCGACGCGGCTGCTAATGTTGTGCACGTTGTGACTATCCATCCAAGGAGAGAGGCTCTTATGATCAAGATAGACCACGTGTCCAAGTCATACGACGGCGGGAAGCACTTCTCGCTCAAGGACCTCTCGCTCGAGGTCCGCGACGGCGAGATCTTCGGCCTGCTCGGACACAACGGAGCCGGCAAGTCCACCACGCTGAACATGCTCGTCGGCATCCTCGAGCCCACGTCCGGCACCATCGAGATCGACGGCGTCGACGTCGTGAAGAACCCGATCGAGGCCAAGCGCAAGCTCTGCTTCGTCGGCGACTCTCCCGACCACCTGCTGCGCCTCAAGGGCAGCGAGTACCTGCGCTTCATCGCCGACATCTACGGCGTGCCCGAGGAGGGCCGCGCCGAGCGCATCGCGCGTCTTGCCGAGGACTACGGCATGTCCGCAGAGCTCGACAACCCCATCCGCGCGTATTCCCACGGCATGCGCCAGAAGATGATGGTCATGGGAGCGCTTCTTCCCAACCCGGACGTCTGGGTGCTCGACGAGCCTATGACCGGCCTTGACCCCAAGGCCTCCTACCTGCTCAAGCAGTCCATGCGCGAGCACGCAGACGCCGGCAAGACCGTGCTCTTCTCGACCCACGTCCTTGACGTCGCCGAGAAGGTCGTGGACCGCGTGGCCATCCTCTCGCACGGCGAGCTGCTTTTCGTCGGCACCGTCGCCGAGATGCGCGAGCACTTCCGCAACAACAGCTCGCTCGAGGAGATGTTCCTCGAGCTCACGAGCGAGAACTCCCCGTTTGAGCAGGCAGAGGGCGCCGGCGCCGCTGAGGGGGAGAACTAGCATGCAGGGTTTCGACTTCGCGCATTTCCGCACCATGCTCGGCGTGGTACGCCGAGGCGAGGAGCAGGACGAGACCCTGATGGACTCGCTCGGCATCGACCTGAGCGGGATCGACAGCGAATTCAGGGGCATGTTCATGCTCGTCATCGGGCTTCTTGCCATGGTCGGCGTCTTCCTCGCGGGCATGAAGCTCGCCGGGCCGATGGGCCTGGCGACGCAGACCGTCTTTTTCGGCATGCTCTGCTGCGCCGCGGCCATCACCGTCTTCTTCGGCTTCTACAGCGCCGTGAGCTCGCTGTACTTCGTGCGCGACCTCTCGTTCTACCTCACGCTGCCCGTCTCGCCGACGGCCGTCATGTGGGCCAAGCTCTTCAACTTCATGAGCACGCAGGTCGCTATCGAGATGATTCCGCTCGGCTTCGGGCTCGGGGCGCTCTTCGGCTCCGGCGCGGCGGTCGGCGAGATGGTCGCCCTGGCGCTCGCATACGTGATCTGCGCCGTGACCTTCACGAACATGCTGATTATCGTCACCGTGCCGCTCATGCGCTTTTCTCACTTCGCGGCCGATAAGGACCGCTTCGCGCGCGCGTTCGGCCTCGTCATGATGGTCCTGGCCCTCGGCGCCGCCCTGCTCCTCAGCCGCGGCTCGGACTCCATCCAGGCTGCCCAGGGCGCCGGTTCCGCGCTTGCCGCCGTCTCCGCGGGCGGCCCCGTGTATATCCTGCTCGGCGTGCTCTGCGCCCCGTCGCTTCTCGCCGGCTTCACGTTCTCCGGCAGCGCCGTCCTCGGCGTCCTCGGCATGGCCGTCCTCATGCTGGTCTACATGGCCGTTCTGCACCTCGTTGCCAAGCGCTGGTACTTCGAGGGCGCGCGCAACATGCAGGGCGGCGCCGGCGCGCACAGCACCAAGCGGTTCAGCGAGGGCGAGCTCAAGACCTTCGTCAAGCCGCGCAGCCAGTTCAAGGCTTTTCTCTCCCAGGACATCAAGACCTCGGTGCGCACCCCGTCGTTCTTCCAGAACGTCGTCGTCTCGCCGCTCCTCACCCCGCTCGTGTCCGTCGGCACCCTCCTGGCCATGGTGCTGTTCTCGGGCCCCGAGTCTCCCGCCGACACGTACGCCGCGGTCGCGGAGCAGGCAAGAAACGCGGTCTTCGGCGACCAGATATTCGTCATGCTGCTGATGCTCGCGATGGCGATCGCCCTTACCGTGGCGGTCCTCGCGTTCATGAACTCCTATGCGCCGAGCCGCGACGGCTTCGATTTCTTCTTCCTGAACACGATGCCGATCGACCTCAAGTCCTACGTCCAGGCCAAGCTCTGCAGCGCGCTTCTCGTCACGCGGGCCCCCATCTTCGCCGTGCTGTTCGTCGTGCTGCTGGCGTTCCAGGTCAACGTGCTGCTCGCTGTGCTGCTCATCGCCGTCTTCGCCCTGGTGACGTGTGCCGCCGACATTTTGTGGGTGGGCGTCGGCTGCCTCAAGCCTAACCTCACATGGGAAAACGAGGCCGAGCTCATGAAGGGCAGCTCCACCTACATCAGGTTCGTGCTCTGCATCGCCACGAGCGTCGTCGGCTGTGGGCTTCCCGTCCTGGGCGTCGGACTGAGCCTGTTCTTCGCGCCCGAGCTTCTCTTTGGCGCCTGCGTCGCCGCGCCGGTCATTGCCGTGGCCGAGTGCGTCGCCGCGTACGCGTGGACGTTCGGCTTCGCCTACAAGAAGCTGGAGGGTGTGCAGCCGTAGCGGGACGTTCGCGCGGGGGCGGGGCAGGGGCCCACGGCGATGCCGGAGAGGGCACGCGCGGGGGCGGAAGTCTATGCGGGGCCGGGAGTTCGTCTCCCGCGCCCCGGCCCCGTGAAGACGAACGAGGCGCTTGGCGTAGAATCGAGCGGTACGGGACTCTACGGGCGGGAGGCCTCGAGTGAAGCACGTCCTTATCATCGCCACCGGCGGCACCATCGCGTCTACCTCGGACGGGGCGGGGTTGACGCCCACAGCCACCGGTCGCGAGCTCGCCGACAAGGTTCCCCTGCTCGACACCATCGCTGAGCTGGGCTTCGTTCAGCCTATGAACATCGACAGCACCAACATGCGCCCGTGCGACTGGCTGCGCATCAAGGATGTGATCGTCGATTCCTACGGCGACTACGACGGATTCGTGGTCCTGCACGGCACGGACACCATGGCCTACACGGCTGCGGCGCTCTCGTACTTGATCCAGGACTCCGAGAAGCCGATTGTGCTCACCGGGTCTCAGCAGCCGATGGCGAGCCCCTTCACGGATGCGAAACTGAATCTCTACCAGTCGGTGCTCTACGCCGCCGACGACGAGAGCCGCGACGTGAGCGTGGTCTTCTCGGGCAAGGCGATCGCCGGCACGCGCGCCCACAAGCAGCGCACCATGAGCTTCAACGCTTTCACGAGCATGAACTACCCGTCGCTCGCCTACATCCGCAACGACCGAATCGTGCGTGCGGGGGTTGGGATGGGCGCGGTCGCCGTGCCGAGGACGGGTGCCGCGCCGACGGTCTTCGGCGCGCTCGACGAGCGGGTGCTCGTCCTCAAGCTTACGCCTGAGCTGCAGCCGAGCATCTTCGAACTGCTCAAGCGCGACTACGACGCGGTCATTATCGAGACCTTCGGCATCGGGGGCATCCCCGACACGTTCCATGACGCCATCTTCGGCTGGGTCGATTCCGGCCGTACGCTCGTCGTGACGACGCAGGTGCCTGAGGAGGGCCTCGACCTCGGAGTTTATGAGGTGGGACGCGCATATGCGGAGAACCCCGGCATCCTCAAGGGCGACGATATGTCAACCGAGGCGCTCGTGGCCAAGACCATGTGGGTGCTCGGGCAAACCCGCGACCCCGATGAGATCGCCCGTTTGTTCTACCGTGAGGTCAATCACGACAGAATATCGCGTATTGCGTAACTTAAATCGAAACTGCCGAGTAGTCCCGCCTGATTCGAGCCTACTCGGCAGCTCATTGGAAGGAAAACAACCGGGATACTCGGTCGTTTCGATTGAAGTTACGCAATACGCGTAATTTGTGCGCCTATAGCCCGAGCAGACCCTTGAACCAGGCGATGATGGCGGCGAACCAGCCCTCGCCCGCGCCATCGGAGGTCGATGCGGCGCCCGAGGCGGCCGTGGAGTCGGTCTCCTCGTCGGTCCCGAAGGCCTCGTCGTAGGCGGAGCGGTCGATCTTGTCCGTCGCCACGGTTCCGGCCGACGCCTCGTCGTAGCTTGTCGAGTAGGACCCGGTTACGGTGATGGTGTAGGACGAATCCCCGGCCACGACGGTCTGGCCGCCCGCCACGATAGTCACGGTCTTCCCGTCGGCGTCGACGACTTTGGCGTCTGGGTCCACGTTGAGGTTGCTCACGGAGGAGTCCCCCGTGACGACCCAGGCCGAGTTGTCGTCCACGTTCACGGTGATGGGTGCCTCCGAGGTGGAGCCGGCCGCGTTCTCCTCTACGCGGGCAGAGCCGGTCCAGATGGTCCCGTCGCTCAGGTACAGGTCGATGCTAGAGATGGTGTCAGCCACCACATCGCCGGCGAGCTCCTGCTGGATGCCCGTGAACTTGACCGTAGCGCCGTTGCTGCCCGCGCTGCCCCAGCTGTTGGAGTCGTTCCCAGCCGCATAGAGCAGCGTGGCTTTGGAGGAGTCGAAGTCGAGCGCGGTGTTCTTGAGCACGACGTCGGCGGAGGTGTTCGTCAGGTAGAACATCGAGCCGGACTCGATGGCGCTCTTGAGCGTCGAGTTAATTGCCTGGAACGTGGCGGTGCTGCCGGTCGACGCCTCGGCGTCGCCCGAGGTGGACTGATAGATGATCACGCCGTTGGCGACGGGATCGCTCGCTGTCTTGCTCGTGATGGTGCTCTCGAGTGTCGAGTCCTCTATGAAGATGGTGTTCAGGCCCTCCATGCCGGCGATTTGGCTGCCCGTGGAGGTTCCCGTGACGTTCTTCACCTCGACGTCGCCGGTGGAGTAGAGGAGCGGAGAGCCTGAGCCGGCCGTGCTGATGGTGCCGTCCTCGAGCGAGATGTTTCCGCCGCCGCGGTCGGTGGCCACATCCGCGCAGTGGTCGCCCTGCGTGGATATGGTCACGTTGCCCGCGAGGATGGTGCCGCCGTAGGTCGCGTCGAGTCCGCGTGAGTTGCCCGCTGCGGTGCTGATGGTCACGTTCTTGGCGAGCACGGTCGCGTTGTCGGTGGCAAAGATGCCGTTCGAGCCCTCGCTCGTGGCGCTGAGCGCGGAATCCTGGATGGTGGCGACGGACCCCTCGCCGACAGCGAGGAGGATGGAGTTCAGTCCGTAGAAGTTGCAGTTGTCGCCATTGGTGTCGTCGCCGGACTTCGTGAGGGTGACGCCGGTAAGCGCGAGCGCGCCGCCGTTTTGGGCGAGCGCGGCGTTGACATCGGCTTCGGTCGCCTCGTAGGTCGCGGAATCTGCGGTCACGGACTCGCCGTCGGCCGTCACCGTGCCGGAATAGCTGCCGGAGTAGTCGAAGGTCATGGTGTCCGCGCCGCCCATGCCGCCCGGCTGGCCTGCGCCCATGCCGCCCTGGCCGTCGCCGGGCTGGCCTGCGCCCATGCCGCCCTGGCCGTCGCCGGGCTGGCCACCGGGCGCTTCGCCGCTCGGAGGCTCGCCGGGCTGGTCGTCCGCGCCTTCCTCGCCCGAGGGCTTCTCGGGAGGTGTGTCGCCGTCCTGCGCCTGCGACACCTGGCCCCCGCCTGCTTCCTCGGCGATGGCCGCGACTGGTACCTGGGCAAAGACGAGCGTCCCGGTGAGCACGGCGATGCCGACGTTCCTCATGAGCGCGTTCGCGGATCGCTTGGTCATGGCTTCCCCTTTCGGTTGAGGCGGTTGGAGCCTTGTTCTTGGGAAAGTATGCGCTTTCAGCTACCTCAATAGACCAATCGCTGCGTTGCTCCAAAGCCCTGCCGCAAGCCTGTGACCTTGCTGAAGGAAAGATATTCGTAAACTGAAGGCGCATCCTTTGCGTTCCGGGCGCACGCGTGAGCCCAGCGCGTCCTTCTTGCCAGGGGCGCGGCCGCGCGGGCTACGTGAGCCTGCGCTCGAGTCGGCGGCTCAGCGAGACGAGGGCCGTCACGATCACGTAGTAGACGACGGCGACGGCGAGGAACGGCTCGAAGGCGCGGTAGGTGAGCGCCTGCACGCTTTGGGCGGCGCGCATCATGTCCATGAGGCCGATCGTCGCCACGAGCGAGGAGCTTTTGAGCACGGTGATGACCTCGTTGACCAGGGCGGGGGCCACGCTGCGCAGCGCCGCCGGGATAACGATGAGGCGCATCGTCTTCCCATAGCTGAGGCCGATCGACTTCGCGGCGTCGTACTGTCCCGCGTCGACGCCCTCGATGCCCCCGCGCAGCGTCTCGGAGACCGTCGCGGACCCGTTGAGGCCCAGCGTGAGCACGCTGGCGCTGAACATGTCGATCTTCCATCCCGTGAGCTGCGGCGTCGCGAAATAGGCGATGAAGAGCAGCACGATCAGCGGGACGCCGCGGAAGATGGACGTGTAGAAGTCGAGCACCGCGCGCAGCGGGCGGTGCCCCGCGACCTTGCCGATGGCGATCAGCGTCCCGAGCGCGAATGCGAGCACGAGGGCGGCCGCCGTGACCTCGCAGGTCACGGCGAGCCCTTGCAGAAACATCGGGATATAGGGGGTGAGCAGCTCGAACTTCACGTTGTTACCTAGGTGTTCCTGGCGTTAGCCGGCCGAGACGGTCGAGGTGCCGCTCGCGCTGTAGTCGCCGTTCCACTTGAAGTCGGCGCCCACATACTGCTCGATGAAGCCGTCGATGGTCCCGTCCTCGAGCATCTGGCCGATGCACTCGTCGACGGCGCCCACGAACGATGCGCCCTTGACGGCCATCAGGCGGTAGACGCCCACGTAGTCCTTGGTCTCGTTGCGGTCAAGAAGCCCGAGCACCAGCCCCTCGTTCGCATCGCGCATGGACTGGCCCTCGGCGCCGTCGCACAGGTACGCGTCGACGCGGCCGGTGAGCACTTCTTGGAGGCACTGGCTACCGCCGTCGTAGGTGCGGATGTCCGCGTCGGGCATGACGGCGGCGATGAACTTGTTCTGGACCGTGCCCGTGGTGCAGGCGATCGACTTGCCGCTCAGGTCGTCGATCGTCCGCGCCTCGTCGCCCCCAAGGGTGAGGACCCCGACGCGCGGCTGGTAATAGCCCCTGGTAAAGTCGAAGGTCTGCTCGCGCTCGGCATTGGAGCTCATGGACATGGTGAAGGAGGTCTGGCTGCCCTGCACGGAAGCGAGGGTCGCGGCGAACTCCTGCGCCTCGTAGGTGTAGTTGAAGCCGAGACGGCTCGCCAGCTCGTCCGCGACGGCGATATCGAGGCCGACCACCTTTTGCGTGCCGTCCGTTTGGGTCTCGAGATAGCGGTAGGGGGCGAAGGCGTCGTCGCCCACGAAGGTGAGCTGCGCGCCGGCGATGTCCGTGTCCGTGGCATCGGAGGCGTTGGACACGCTCGAGACGCCGCAGCCCGCGAGCGCGATCGTCGCCCCGCCGGTGACAAGGCCGATGAAGTTCCTGCGGCTAAGCGTGTGATGAGGCATTCAAGGTCCTTCTTTCGATTGCCCGCCATTCGTGGCGTATTCTACACCGCTCGCCGAGGGGTGGCTGCATAAAGGGGCTGGCTTGACCCCCACGCATATTGCCGACTTGGTCGGTTTGTCACCGCGGCTCAGCCGTAGATCGCGGCTTCAAGTCGAGCTGCATGTAGACGCCCTCATATGCCGTTGTCCCTCATCTGATCGCCGTTTGCGCCCAACGGCCAGAAGGATAGCGCGTCGAGGTTTCCCCCGGTAAGAAAGGACCCGAAGCTGGGACTTCGGGCCCTTTGGGGGGCGTATTCAGTTCATCGGCGTCGCAAGACGCTCTCGTTTACGCCGCAGCCACCCCGCGCAGGCGCGCGCCGATGCGGGAGGCGAGCTTCTCGCCGAGCTCGGAGTAGAGGGCGCCTCCGAGGATGAGCGCCGCCCCGAGCACGTTCGCGGCTGTCATGGCCTCGCCGAGCAGCAGCGCCGAGAGGACCACGGCCGAGAGCGGCTCGAGGTAGCCGCACACGGCCACGCGGGTCACGGGGAGCTCGCCCATGGACGAGAAGTACAGATAGCAGCCGAGACCGGTGTTCACGAGCCCGATGCAGAGCACGGCGGGAACGTTCAGGGTAGCCAGCTGCAGCGTGGTCGGATGGGCGAGGGTCCCCGCGGCTGCGCTCGCGACCATGTAGGCGGCAACGGCGCAGAAACTGCCGAGGAGCTGGATCGCGGACGACTCGATGCCCTTGATGTCGGAGACCTTCTTGCTGTGGATGACCATGACGGCGTACATCACGGCGCTTATGCCGCCGAGCAGCAAGCCCATGGGCGCGATGCCGTTGCCGAGGCCTTGCCCGACGACGAGGAACGCGCCGAGGATGACGGCGGCGAAGCCGCAGAGCTTGGGCGCGGTGAGCTTGGTCTTGAAGATGACGGGCGAGAGCGCCATCACGATCACGGGGCCGCAGTAGAAGAGCAGCGACGCCACGCCGACGCCGATGTAGCGGTACGACTCGAAGAGGAAGAGCCACGCCGCGCCGAGCGCCGCGCCGGAGACGAAGAGGTGCAGGGCCTGCCGGCGATGCGTCGGTGCCTGGAGGTTCTCGCGGGTGTTGCGGGAAAGAAGCGCCAGGCCTGCGAGCAGGGCCGCGCCCAGGCTCACGCGCGCGAACACGATGAGCACGCTCGGCAGGTCGATCATGCTGGCGACGATGCCGTTCGACCCGAAGAGGACGAGCGAGAGGAGATACTTCTCATTTGCCTTCGACATGTTCGCGACCGCTTTCCCGCAGGTGACGTGGTGTTTCCGCAGTCCATCTTCGCAGGATGCTTGTAGCGAGAAAAGCGAATGTTTAGCATAGGAACCAGCACAATTACGCATGGAACATCACGCTGCCGGAGAGAAGGGCCGTCGCCATGGATTCCGCCGTCCAAAAGTACCAGGCGCTCGTCGAGACGGTGCGGCGCGGGAGCATCACGGCCGCCGCGCGCGAGCTCGCCTACAGCCAGTCCGGCGTGAGCCGCATGATCGCCGACCTCGAGCGCGAATGGGGCATCTGCCTGCTGGAGCGCGGCCGCAAGGGCGTGCGCCTCACGGCCGATGGGGAGCAGGTCATGCCGTTTGTGGAGGCCATCTGCGAGGACCAGCGGCGCCTCTCCGAGCGCGTGGGCGAGATCTCGGGTGCGCAGTCGGGCTCGATCGTGGTCGGCACGTTCTCGTCGGTGGCTACCCATATCCTGCCGAGCGTGATTGAGCGCTTTCGGGCGGGCCATGCCCAGGTCGAGTTCGAGCTGCGCATGGGCGACTACTCGGAGATCGAGGGCTGGGTTGTGGACGGCCTGGTTGATCTGGGCTTCTTGCCGTACCCGCCGCAGGTACCGCGCGAGGATCTGGCACAGGAAGCCGTGCTCGTAGACGAGCTCATGGCCGTCGTGCCGCAGGGCAACGTGCTGGCTGCGAAGAAGCGCATCGCCTTGGATGACCTGGCGCGCGAGCCGTTCATCCTGCTCGAGCGCGGCAGTGACAACGAGATCAGCCCTCTTTTCGAGCGCGCGGGCCTCGAGCCGCAGGCGCGCCTCTCCACCTGGGACGACTACGCCATCATGGCCATGGTCGAGAACGGCTTGGGGCTCTCCATCCTGCCGAGCCTGATCCTCACGCGCTGCCCCTACCGCATCGAGAAGCGCTCGCTCGACCCGCCCGTGACGCGCGAACTCGCGGCGGTCTACCGCCCGGGGCTCCTCTCGTCCGCGGCGCGCGCGTTTCTCGACCGCCTGCTGGAAGGGGCAGGGGCGGGCGGCCCGGCGCCTCGTGATGCGGGACAAATGAAATAACGCACAACTTTGCGATAAGGGCGCCGGTTGAAGCGCTTCTGACAACAAACTTGTGCGTTAATCGGGACCCTTGCGACTCTTGCCGTGCCTACCGGTGGAACAGCCCGCTGCGCTCGAACTTGGGCTCGCAACAGACGTTCACGCCCAGGCGGCGCAGCACTTCCTCGTCCGTCGAGCTGATGATTACCGAGAAGAATGCGTCGCAGCCGCGCAGCTCGCCCAGGCCGGCGAGTGCGCGCGCTGCCGCCTCGCTCGTCGCGGACGTGATTGAGAGTGCCATCAGGGTCTCGTCGGTGTGCAGGCGCGGGTTCTTGGAGCCGAGGTAGCACGTCTTCAGGCGGCTGATCGGCTCGATGGCGTCATCGCTTATGACCTCGAGCTCGAGGTCGATGCCCGCGAGCGCCTTGAGGGCGTTCATCAGAAGCGAGCTTGCGCAGCCGAGGCGCCCCGAGGTCTTGCCGGTGATCATGTGCCCGTCAGGCAGGATGAGCGCGCCCGCCGGCGCCCCCGTGACCTGCTCGCGCGTGAGCGCGGCCGACCGCGCGGGTGAGAAGTTCTTGTCAACGCCGGCCTTCTGCATGATGGAGCGCAGCCTGTCCACCTGCTCGGTCCCGGCGCCCGTGCGCTTAACCTGTTCGCAGGCGGCGAAGTAGCGGCGCACGATCTCGGCGCGCGACGCCTCGCGGCATGCCTCGTCGTCGCTGATGGCGAAGCCGGCCATGTTCACGCCCATATCGGTGGGGCTTTGGTAGGGGCTCTGGCCCAGGATCTTCTCCATAAGGGCGCGCACCACGGGGAAAGCGTCCACGTCGCGGTTGTAGTTGACGGTCGTCTCGCCGTAGGCGTCCAGGTGGAAGGAATCGATGATGTTCGCGTCGTCGAGGTCGGCGGTCGCGGCCTCGTAGGCGATGTTCACGGGGTGGGAGAGGGGCATGTTCCACACCGGGAAGGTCTCGAACTTGGCGTAGCCCGCCTCGACGCCGCGCTTGTGCTCGTGGTAGATCTGGCTGAGGCACGTGGCCAGCTTGCCGGAGCCGGGGCCAGGGGCCGTCACCACGACGAGCGGGCGGGTGGTCTCGACGAACTCGTTCTTGCCGTAGCCGTCGTCGGAGACGATGAGGTCAACGTCGTGCGGGTAGCCCTCGATGGGGTAGTGGAGCTTGCAGGCGATGCCCAGCTCGCTCAGGCGGCGACGGAACGCGTCGGCGGCGCCCTGGCCGGAGTACTGGGTGAGGACGACGGCCGCGACCTGCATACCGTTCACGCGGAAGAGGTCCACGAGGCGCAGGACGTCCTCGTCGTAGGTGATGCCGAGGTCGCCGCGGGCCTTGTTCTTCTCGATGTGGTTGGCGTTGATGGCGATGATGACCTCAACGTCGGCCGCCAGGCTCTTGAGCATGCGGAACTTGACGTCGGGCTCGAAGCCGGGCAGCACGCGGCTCGCGTGGTTGTCGTCGAAGAGCTTGCCGCCGAACTCGAGGTAGAGCTTGCCGCCGAACTTCCCGATGCGCTCTCGGATCTTCTCGGCCTGCAGGTCGATGTACTTCTGGTTGTCGAATCCGGTGCGCATGGAGGGCCTTTCTGCGGCGGGCGCCTCTTTGCGCCCGGGGTGGGTTCAGGGCGCAAAGAGACAACGGCTGTTGCGTAACGTTGCAAGCCTACCATGCGTGGAGCGCCGCGGCGACGTTGAGGGCGAGCGGCCAGACCTGGGCGCCGCCGTACATCCCCTGACATCTCCGCCTGCCGAGCCTGTGACGCGCGTGTAACCTGCGCGGGGTACCATGAGAAGACGCCTACAACGGAAGGAGCCGCTATGAAGCGCGAGCTTGTGAGCCGATACAGCGAAAACCTTGACCGATACATGGACCTTATCGTTTACGGGGAGGGCGGCTATCCCGTGATCGTCTTCCCGACGCAGGACTCGCCCTGCACTAACTGGGAAGACTTCGGCCTCATCGACACCATCCAGGACTACGTGGGGTCCGGCACCCTGCAGCTGTTCTGCGTGAGCAACGTGGATAAGGACTCCTGGTCTGCCGCCGACCGCGACAAGGGCGAGCGCGCCGAGCTTGTCGAGGCATATTACCGCTACGTCGCAGACGAGCTGACGCCCCTGGTGCATGAGCTCTCGGGCAACACCAAGCGCCCGCTGCTCGCCGGCTGCAGCATGGGCGCCACGCACTCCGTGATCTTCGCGCTGCGCCGCCCGGACCTCTTCCAGGGCTGCATCGCGCTCTCCGGCGTCTACGACGCCAAGTACTTCTTCGACGGCTGGATGAACGAGACGCTCTACGCGAGCTCGCCCGTGGACTTCCTGCCCAACATGGCCGCCGACCACCCCTACATCGACATCTACAACCAGCGCCAGCTCGTACTCTGCGTGGGCCGCGGCGCCTGGGAGGACGAGGGCGTGGCCACGCAGCACGTGCTCGACGACGCGTTCCGCCGCCTGGGCGTCGGGGCCTGGTGCGACTTCTGGGGCACCGACGTCAATCACGACTGGCCGTGGTGGAAGAAGCAGATCCGCTACTTCCTTCCCATCGTTCTGCAGGACATGAAGAAGACCCTCTCCATCGAGGCAGGCACGTACGGCGAGTACGAGAAGGCGCCCGAGGTCGCGGCCGAGGAGGCTGCGCCCACTGAAGAGCCCTCGCCCGTCGAGGAGCCCGCTCCCGCGCCGGCCCCGGCGAAGAAGGTCGAGCACGTGAGCGTGACCGCGCCCAAGCTCAAGCCGAAGAAGGCCCCGGTCGCCAAGGCCGCCCCGGCGCCGAAGCCGGCGCCTGTTGCCGATCCGAAGCCCGCCGCGAAGCCGGCCGCAAAGGCCGCCCCGGCGCCGAAGCCTGCGGCGAAAAAGACCGTCTCCTCATCCAAGAAACCCGCGAACGCTGCGAAGAAGCGCTCCAAGTAAGCACTTCTTCGCGACCCGTTAAGGAACGCCCCATGAACTTCGTCTTTGTCTCGCCTCAGTTCCCTGAGGTCTATCGTCACTTCTGCGAGGCGCTCGCGCGCAACGGCGCCTCCGTCTTCGGCGTGGGCGACACGCCCTACGAGCAGATTCATCCCGACCTCAAGTCCGTCCTCACCGAGTACTATTGGCTACCTTCTCTCGAGGATTACGACCAGGTTTTCCGCGCCGTCGCGTTCTTCTCCTACAAGTACGGAAAGATCGACTGGATCGAGTCGAACAACGAGTACTGGCTCCCGCTCGACGCTCGCTTGCGCGAGGACTTCAACGTGACCACGGGTGTTCACCCTGCCAAGCTTGTCGATTGGACGAGCAAGGCGGCGATGAAGCCCTGTTACCGGGCGGCCGGCATCCCGGTGGCGCGCCAGGTAAAGATGACCACGCTCGAGTCCGCCCGCGCGTTCGCCGCCGAGGTCGGCTACCCGACCTTCGCTAAGCCCGAGGTCGGCATGGGGTCCGGCGGCGCTTGGAAGGTCGAGAACGACGGCGACCTGCAGCGCGTCTTTTCCGATAAGGGCGACACGCCTTACGTGCTCGAGGAGTTTGTCGGCGGCGAGATCTGCTCCTACGACGCCATCGTCGACTCGCACGGCGAGCCGCTCTTCGAGAACCAGGAGGAGTTCCCGCCGTCGATGGCCGACGTCTGCGCGAACGCCCTCGACATGTCGTATTACTCACGCCCCGGCGTGGACCCCAAGCTTCGCGAGATGGGACGCGCGGCGGTCAAGTCGTTCGGCTACGCGAGCCGTTTCGTGCACATGGAGTTCTTCCGCCTGACCGAGGACAAGCCGGGCCTCGGCGGCGTGGGCGACTATGTGGGCCTCGAGGTCAACTCCCGCCCGCCCGGAGGTTACACCCCCGAGATGATGAACTACGCACACTCCCTCAATGTTTACCAGGTCTGGTCCGACATGGTCTGCTTCGACGAGAGCCACGTGGTCGCCGGCGACGAGAGCTATTACTGCGTGCACGCGAGCCGACGCGACCAATACCGCTATGCCCACACGCCCGAAGAGGTCGGCAAGAAGTTCGCCGGTTCCCTCATGAGCGTCGACCGCATGCCGGACGGCCTTGCGGACGACCTGGGCAACACGGCCTACGTGGGCCGCTTCAAGACCAAGGCCGAGCTTGACGAGTTCGTGGCCTACGTGCAGGAAAGGGCATAACGTATGGCGGATTTTGATGTAAGGCGCGCGGGGGCCGCGGATGTTCCGGGGCTTGTGGATTTGCTGCTGCAGGTGTGCGCGGTGCACGCCGACGGGCGGCCGGACTTGTTCATCAAGGGCGCGCGCAAGTACTCGGACGCCGAGCTCTGCGCGCTTCTTACCGACGAGACACGGCCGGTGTTCGTGGCCGTCGACGGCGATCACGTGCTCGGCCACGCGTTCTGCGTGATCGAGGATTTCCACGGCTCGAACAACATGCAGCCGGTGATCACGGTCTACATCGACGACATCTGCGTGGACGAGGCGGCGCGCGGCAAGGGCGTTGCCACGGCGCTCTACCAGCACGTCCTTGAGTTCGCGCGCGAGCTCGGCGCTCACAACGTGACGCTCAACGTGTGGAGCTGCAACCCCGGCGCGCAGAAATACTACGAGAAGATGGGCCTTGTGCCGTACAAGATCGGCATGGAGAAGGTGCTCGACTAGATGGACCACCGCGAGATGAGGCGAGCGAAGCGCGAGGTCACTGAGCTCAAGGAGCTCCGCGCCATCGTCGACGCGGCGCAGACGGTGCGCATCGGCTCGCATGACGCGGAGGGTCTCTTCATCGTGCCGATGAGCTTCGGCTATGAGGTTGTTGAGGGCGCGGCCGGCGGCGCCGAGCCTCGCTGGACCTTCTGGCTGCACTGCGCAGGCGAGGGGCGTAAGGTCGATGCCTGGAGCGCCGACCCGCAGGTGGCGCTCGAGCTGGACGTCGAGGGCGGCGTCATCTCGGGCGATTTCTCCTGCGCGTACTCCTATGCGTTCGCGAGCATCATGGCGAGCGGGCGAGCGGTCCGTGTGACGGATGCGGACGAGAAGGTCCGCGGTCTGACCGCGATTATGGCCCACATGGCGCCCAAGGCGCCCGTCAAGTTTGCACCCGAGGCCGTCGAGCGCGTTGACGTGTGGCGCATCGACGCCGACCGCCTGACTGGCAAGCGCCGCGAGGGCATGCGCCTGGGGTAGGGCGGGGCCGCTTGGGAGCTAGACGGGACCGGGGGAAGTCGCCGGTGCAAGGTTGCGCCCTTCGTGCGACGTTGGGATGGTGGTGCTGCAAGGTTTTGTCCTTCGTGCGACGTAGTTTTAGCGACAGATGCCGATTCGGGCTGTGCCGCGGGTGAATTATCTGGTCTTTTGCGATGTTCGCAAAGTCAGCGGCTCATAATCACGTCGCACGAAGGCAAAAACCTTGCAGGGCTACCGCCAAAACGTCGCACGAAGGGCAAAACCTCGCAGTTATTATGTAAGCAGGACCATGTGGACCATGTGGCGCCTGCAGAACAGTGGGCTCACCTGTTGTGGATACTTAAGAGGCACAATTCGAGCGGATGATGCTAACGCCTAATTCGGTAGAAACGCGTTGTCCCGTTTTCCATAGAAGGCCAGCCGGTTTGTGCTGCCCATTTGATGTAGTTGGTTGAGTGCTGAGCGTTTTTAATCGTTCCGTAGTCCTTTGTATGGACAAAGCCAATGTGGTCCATGTCCCCATCGTCGGTTCTGTCGAAGCCGATGAAATCTCCTGCCGTTACGTTGGATACCAGGCTTGACCAGCTAGTTGAGTTATAACCACTGCCCATGTATCTCGCAAATGCGGCCGCTTGAATCCAAGTGATGGACTGATTGCCGCTTCCGCGCCATTTCCACCACCAGCCGGAATATATCGATGCGTAAGCTTCCATTGGGATGCCGCCGTTATAGAGAATTTGAGATGCAAAGTTTGTGCAGTCAGCTTCGAGGCCCCAAGCAGTTTCTACTCCGAAAGTCGAATTTGGGTTGACCGCGAACTCAGATGCATAGCTTTGTGCTCTGGACAGATTAAATGCCGCACGAGCGCTCGACAACGTTGCCAAATCTGTTGCGGAAGTCAACGGCAAGAAAGCCGACACTTCGTCAGAGGCTTCCTATTGAGTTAGGTTCCCTGCTTCGCACTCATCTTCAATAGCCTCGATCTCTATGGTTCTCTCTCGATTGGAGGCATCGTTTTCGTAGATGTCCAGGAAATCGATGATGTCGCCATCTGCCTCGGTTGAGATCGCATATACCTTGTAGGCGTAAGCCGTATCTTCTGAAAGTTCCGGCAGCCCCGCTTCCTCGGCGTTCTGAAGGAATTCCGGATAGATTTCCTCGAATCTGGCGAGCGCGGCATCGGGGTTGACAAAGGTCTTGAGCAGTTGCCTTTGCTCTCCCAGAATCTCGAGGGAGTTTTCGGTGGTCGCCATTTCGTCGTCTGGCATAAGGCTTTCGGCTTCGCCGCGGGCGATTAGCGGTGTGGCCGCGGTGATGAAGATGAGCAGCGCGGCAATGAGAAGCCGCGCGCATGCATCTAGCCTTCTGGTCCCATTGTTCTTTTTCATACGGTGGTCTCCTTTCTAGTGCTTTGGACAACATCTTCGGGTCGGCATGTCCTTGCCATGCCGCCGTCTCGGTGCCCAAAATGCTAAGAAGAAGGCATCTACGAGTCTGTAGTCACCGCCGATCGGTTATTCAGTGCCATCTTGACTACGGCGTATACCTGCAAGAATTCGCACCTGAAGTTCGCTCGCTGTCCTTACATCGAGCTTCTCAAAGGCGCTTCTTCGAGCTGCTCGTACTGTAATGGGCGAGTAGTTGAGGCGTCCGGAAATTTCGGCCGCCGTCATTCCTCGGGCGGTGTCCACGCAGACTGCGACTTGAATGTCGGGAAGGCCGAACCCGGTGAGGAATTCAGCTGCTGCGCCTTCGTCGAACATCGCGGTTCTGAGTGATTGGCTATGTGCCCTGCGGAGTAGGTTTCTTGACGTCATGAGACCCGATCCGAGAAAGATGGCTGACGAAAGCACAATGCTCAAGACTTCAAGCCCGGATTGCGTGCCAAACACTCCGAGTACGTCATCCGAATAGGTGAAGAGCGAAGAGAAGACATTGACCCCGTACAATCCTGCTACGATGCCGACGCCGAGCACAAACGGGCTGTTCGGATCCCTTCGCGAGACTAAGCCGAGGCTATCGTCGAGGTCTATCGCCAGCATAGTCAGTCCCGTGCAAAGCGTTATCCCTGCCATCGCGGCATTTCGGCTCAGGGCTATGCAGATGGCAGCTGTTAGCGTCGCGGGAACCATACGCCGCAGTTGCCGTTGCGACGGCATTCTCAGGGCTGCAACGAGGCCGGCTCCGATGACAGGGAGGATGAACAGTAAAGCGGCGGGCATAAAGGAGAACCAGAAGCTTCCCCGCCATAACTCCTCGATTGCGACGCCGAGGACAAGCGTCGATATTAGCAACGGGGCTTCTTGGCGATTGGCCTCGGGCGAACTTTCCCGGTGGACTTCAGCTCCATAACAGAGGCACAGGGCCATGGCTAGCAACAGTCTGGTGCATATGCGCGCCTATGTGCGCATCGTCGATATCTGGCTGGGCACAGATAAGGCCAACAAAGCTAGGCATAACGAGGAAACGAATATGATGCCACTGGTTACGGCGGGAATGACGACGGAAATAGCCAAGGGAACCAACGCGAGCAAAAGACGTAGGGCGATTTCATAGAAAGACCGACGGGTGAGCATCGGGCCTCCAACCATCAAACACTTCTCTTCACAGCACTTTGATTCTACGAGACGACTGCTGAAAGTATGTAGTCAGCCTCGATTAGACGGGCCGCCCTCCTTGACTACGCGCATGACCAGCAATTATCTCATGGGCAACTATGTGGAAGGCCCCGGCAACACGTGGATAGGGCCGTATCGTCGGGGCTCGGGCAAGAGAAGGACCTTTGTGGGATTGGTCACGGCGGCTGCTCGTCACAGCGCGCAGGACCAGCGGATGTTCTCATCGACGTCTTTGGCAAGAGGAACGAGCCGCAGCATCGGGCAGGTGCGGTCGCGGACCACGTGCGCCGGGTTGCCGGCGACGGTGGTGTTGGCGGGGACGTCGTGCACGACGACGGAGCCGGCCGCGACCTTTACGTTGTCGCCGACGTTGATGGCTCCGAGCACGATGGTGCCCGCGCCCACCATGACGCCGTTGCCGAGCGTCGGGTGGCGCTTGCCGCCGTGCTTGCCCGTCATGCCGAGCGTGACGCCCTGGTAGAGCAGGCAGTCGTCGCCGATGACGGCGGTCTCGCCGATGACGATTCCCATGCCGTGGTCGATCATGAAGCGCCGGCCGATCTTGGCCGCGGGCGCGATCTCGACGCCGTAGCGGCGGCGAGAGAGACGGGCGAGCAGCGTGGCCAGCCCGTGCGCGCCGTGCTCCCACAGCCAGTGCTGGCGGCGATACGCCCACACGGCGTGCATGCCGGTGTGCCACAGCAGCACCTCGCGAGCGGAATGCACGGAAGGGTCGCGCGCGATCACGGATTGGATGTCGTCTTTAAGCGTCTCGAACATGGCCTGACCTGCGGTGCGTTAGAGGTCCATGGAGAGGTAGCGCTCGCCGGTGTCGGGCAGGATGGCCACGATGGTCTTGCCGGCGAACTCGGGGCGCTGGGCCAGCTGCAGGGCGGCGTTGACGGACGCGCCGGAGGAGATGCCGACGAGCAGGCCGGTCTTGGCCGAGAGGTCCTTCTTGGTGGCGATGGCGTCCGCGGAGGCGATGGGCAGGACCTCGTCGATCACCGAGGCGTCGTAGTTCTTGGGGACGAAGCCCGCGCCGATGCCCTGGATCTTGTGTCCGCCGGGCTGGCCGCCGGAAAGCACGGGGCTCTCTGCGGGCTCGACGGCGACGGCGTAGACGCCCGCGTTCTTCTCCTTGAGGAACTTCGCGGTGCCGGAGATGGTGCCGCCGGTGCCCACGCCCGCGACGATGACGTCGACGGTGCCCTCGGTGTCGGCCCAGACCTCGGGGCCCGTGGTCTGGTAGTGGGCGAGCGGGTTGGCGGGGTTGACGAACTGGCCGGCGATGATGGAGCCCGGGGTGGCCTCGTGCAGCTCGTCGGCCTTGGCGATGGCGCCCTTCATGCCCTCGGAGCCGGGGGTGAGGACGATCTCGGCGCCATAGGCGGCGGCGAGCTTGCGGCGCTCGATGGACATGGTCTCGGGCATGGTGAGGATCAGCTTGTAGCCGCGCTCGGCCGCGACCATGGCGAGACCGACGCCGGTGTTTCCGCTGGTCGGCTCGATGATGGTGCCGCCGGGGGCCAGACGGCCCTCGCGCTCGGCGTCCTCCACGATGGCCAGCGCGATGCGGTCCTTGATGGATCCGCCGGGGTTCGTGGCCTCGTACTTGCCCAGAACGGTTGCGTTGCCGTTGGCGAGGTCGGAAAGGTCCACCAGGGGGGTGGAGCCGATGAGGGCCTCAATCTGCTTCGCAGTACGCATGGGTAGTGCCTCCTAAGCTATTCGCTTGACTGGTCACGAGGTGTGCCGCCGCGCACGGCGGGTTTCTCGCTGATTGGTAGGATGGCACTTATAAACCTAGCTCACAAGTAGGAATTAAGAAAAACCTAGCGAAACGGTAGGAATTAACTTGGATGCAATAGACCTACTGAAAGGATGGAACTTAAAGTTGTTCCGTGCGTACCGCTCGAAACGTATCAATGGACGACATTCGCATCCTCTAGACACGTTTCTTGATGGGTCATCGGCATCGCGAAGCCATATGTTATGTGAGGCTCAGTGAGCGTGTGTCTTAGATACTACCGTTCATCTTGTTATTAAGTCCGCCCGGGTATTTCTCGATGTTTTCGTCGCGTTCATCATATGCTGGGTGTAAAACTTAGTTACCGGCCGGATTCATACTTCTCTTTACGGCCCCTTCTATGGCTCACGTCCGTCTTCCTAAGGGGAACCGATCATGTTTGGCTCTTGGCGGGAGTTTCTCGTCGTTTTGTTTCGCGGCTGGATAGACCCGGATCCGAAGCGGCCGACTTTGAGTAGGGTCAACGATGCGGTGGGAATTCTCCTGTTCGTATCCCTCGTTGTGATGGCTGCGCTCATGGCATGTCATGACGTTGTGGGGCTTTCAAGAGAGTCGCTTGATCGATTGGTTATGTTGTGGGCGGCATTCTGCCTACTCGTGACGGTTACCAGATGTTTATTCAGGCTGTGGGAGGAGCGCCATTAGCCTGGCGGGCAAGCTAGGGGCCGTCCTTGCGCCGCAAGCTGGCCACATGAAATTAACGGCACCTGGACCTATGGGCACTTCACCCAAGGTCCAGGTGCCGTTTCGTCTTATGCCTTGCCCAGGCGCCTATTTACGCGCCTAGTACAGCGGCAACTCGCCCGTGATGGGATCGATCTTCTCGGCGGGCAGCGGCTCGAAGGCGAGGCAGGTGAAGGTCGGCTCGCCGTGGAACTCGGTGTGGCCGGCGTCGCGGATAAGGGCGACGGCGAAGCCCGCCTCGCGTCCCTGGGCCGCGATGTCGAGAAGGGCCTCCTCGCCGTCTACATAGACGCAGATTTTCGCCACGCCGGCGTCGAACCAGTCGGTGAGCGGGGAGCAGTCATGCTCGGCGTGGTCGAGGTAGGCCCAGCCGTCCTCGGCGCGAATCTGCGCGGCGCGTCCCTCGCGGGCGATGGCCATGAGCACGGCCTCGACGCAGGCGTGGCCGGACTGTGCGGCGATCTTTCCCTTGCGCATCTTGAGGTCGCGGCGCATGACGATGACCTGCTTGGACTTGTAGCTGGAAGAAGGCATGGTGGCTCCTGTGGGGTCGTGGTGGTGGCAAGAAGGGCGGAGGCTGTCCTCCTGGGCATTCTATCGGTCTTGCCGTGGTCGCGTGAGCTTGCCGTGCGTGCAGCCGGGGGACTTGTCCTGGTGCCGCTGTGGGAACCCTTTGCCAGGCGTCAGGCGTTACCCTCGGGCGAGGAAGCCGCGGTCGAGGGTAACGGAGGCCGGGCGGCCGGGCCAGCGCTCGGCGGCGGTGGCCATCGCGCGGCCGAGGGCCTCCCCGTCGCCGATTCCGCACTCTGCGGGCTTGACCAGGTCGAAGGTGAGGAAGTCCTTCTCGATGCGCAGGTCATGGGCGCTCAGGAGCGGGTCTACCTTGGCGAGCTGGCGGTTCAGCCACTCGAGCCCGTCGTCCGCCTCCGGGTCCACCGGGTCGTAATGCAGCGTCATGCTCGCCCCGGTCCTCTTCTTGAAGTCGCGCTCGATGGTGTCGATGACCTCGTGGTTCTTGAACGCGTCGACGCGACCGTCCATCTGCACGTGCGCGCTCACGAACTCGTGGCCGGGGCCGTAGTCGTGGACCATGAGGTCGTGCGTCCCGAGCACACCGGGGTACGAGAGGATCTCCTCGCGGACGGACTCGACGTAATCGGGCGCGGGCGCGCGGCCGATCAGGGGGCTCACGGTGTCGCTCACGAGCTCGATGCCGCTTACGGTGATGAAGACCCCAACGGCAACGCCGGCCCACCCGTCGAGGTCGATGCCCGTGAAGGCACCGAACGCCGCGCAGGCGAGCACGGCGCCGGTGGTGACGACGTCGTTGCGCGAGTCTGTGGCCGTGGCGAGCAGCGTCTCGGACTCGATTCGGTCGCCGATTCCCTTGTTGAAGGCCATCATCCAAAGCTTCACGCCCATGGAGGCAAGAAGCACGGCGACCACGGCGGCGTTGAACTCTGCCGGCTCAGGGTGGAGCAGCTTTTCCACGGACTCGACCACGAGGTTGATGCCGAGCGCGCAGACGATCACGGCCACGGCAAGGCCGGCGAGGTACTCGAAGCGCCCATGGCCGTAGGGGTGGTCGTCGTCGGCCGGCTTGCCAGCGAGTTTGAAGCCGATGAGGCTCACGATGTTGCTCGAGGCGTCCGAGAGGTTGTTCACCGCGTCGGCCACGATGGATACCGAACCGGCCAGGAGGCCGACGGCCGCCTTCGACGCGCATAGGAGCACGTTGCAGGCGATGCACACGACGCTGGCAAGAAGCCCTGCCCGCGTGCGTTGGGCGGGGTCTGACAAATCGGCTGTCTCGCCTATAAAAATACGTACTAATAAGTTAGTCATGTGCGTTGCTTCCGAGTTTGCTTGTATGTCAATAAGTCCCAGGTTAAAGCTATTATCCGCAATGCCTTGGTTAACTTAAGCGGATGACCATATATATTACAAGTTACCATTATCGTACTCACTGACCTGCGGAGAGGCGCGTCGTCGCGTCCGCGCCCTACCGATGACCGCTCGCCGGGCACGCTGCGCCGCTCACGACACCGACGGAATGCCGAGGCATGGGGTGCAGCTGGATGCAAAAGTAGGCTCTGCCTGCGACTCTTAGGCGTGCTGCCCACCGATAAAGGGCGCTGTGTGCCGCTTAGGGCGCTGTTCTCGCCGACGCGCCTGTGGTCGATTCCGTAGCATCGGTCGTCCCTTCCCTTCTCGAACACCTGGGGGTGCCTATGGAGCCGTTGGTCCGCGCTTCTTGCCTGGTTGTGCTTGTGGCGGCGCTCGTTCTTGCGGCGGTGAGCGACCTCTCGAGCCGCGTGATTCCCAACGGCTGCGTACTCGCCGTCGCCTTGGCGCGAGTCCCGGTTCTCGCGGTGTGCGGCGAAGGGGCGCGCGCTTTTGGGGCGGCCTTGCTCGGTATGACCACGGTCCTTGCGTTTTTGCTGCTCAGCGCCAATGTCTCACGTATATTAACGGGGTCTTCCGGTCTCGGCGGCGGGGACCTGAAGCTTCTTGCGGCGCTCGGGCTGTGGACGGGGCCCGTGGGCGGGCTCGCCGTCGTCGGCGCTTCTTGCCTTGTTGCGCTCGTCGGGCGCTTTGTGTGCCAGCGAATACGGGAGGCCTCCAGCTACGCCGCGCTGCATCGAGGCGCGCCTATGCCCATGGCGCCTGCCATTCTCGCGGTAACGCTCGTCGGGTTGGCAACATGCGCTTGGTAGCGTGTGTCCGGCGACGGGCGGCGTCGCGCGATACAATACACGCGTTGACTCATGATATGAAGGGTGCATAAGTATGAAGATCAGCGACAAGCTCGCCGCCGGGCAGACCTTTTCCTTTGAGATTTTCCCGCCGAAGGGCGAACTCCCGCTCGAGAAGGCCTACGAGGTCGCGGGCTCGCTCGCCGCGCACAAACCCGACTGGATCAGCGTCACGTATTCCGCGGGCGGTTCCGGCAACTCCGAGAACACCGTGGACATCGCCGAGGCCATCGAGAAGCGCCTCGGCACCACGGCCCTGGCGCACTTGACCTGCATGGGCGCGACCGCGGCCGACGTCGATCGCTATGCGGGCAGGCTCGAGGCCGCCGGCGTGCAGAACATCCTCGCGCTGCGCGGCGACCGCCGCCCGGATCGCGACGTCGTCGACTTCGGGCACGCCTCCGACCTTATCGCGTATCTGCGCCAGGCCCACCCCGATTTCTGCATCGGCGCCGCCTGCTACCCGGAGGGCCACGTCGAGTCCCCGACGGAGGAGAGCGACTTCGAGGCCCTGTACAAGAAGCAGGAGGCCGGTGCCGATTACCTGGTGAGCCAGCTCTTCTTTAGCAACGAGGACTTCTACCGATTCCGCGAGAAGTGCCTGCGCCACCGCGTCAAGCTTCCCATCGTCGTGGGCATCATGCCGTTTACCAGCGTGAACCAGATTCAGCGTATGGCGTTCAACTGCGGTGCGTCGATTCCGGCAAAGGTCGTCAAGAGGCTCGTGCAGGCGGGCGACGACCCCCAGAGCCAGGCGCAGGCCGGCATCGATTACGCGTGCGAGCAGCTCTGCGACCTCGCCGCCAACGGCGTGGACGGCCTGCATGTGTACAGTATGAACAAACCCTCCATCGCCGCCGCCGCCGCGGGCGCGCTTACCGCCTGCGGCTACCTGCACGCGTAGCGGCAAGCGGCGCCGTGGCTCTCAAGGTCGAGAAATACAAGGTGACCTCCGTCGACCGCGCGGAGGTCCTTCGCTATATGGGCTATTCCGGCCAACCGATGACGCCCGAGCTCGACGCGCGCATCGACGGCGTGGTCGAGCGGTGCCTCGGAATCGCGTGTCCGATGGCCTCCTGGGACGTTTTCGACGTGGCGGGGCGCGAGCCGTTGGCAGATGGGCGCCCCGCGGTGCAGCTTTCGGGCACGTCTTTGCAGCTCATCGGCAAGTCGATGGAGAAGCACATGGCGGGAGCCTCCTCGGTCGCCGTCATGGCGGTGACGGTGGGCATGGGCGTGGAGCGCGAGCTCAGGCGCCTGAGCTTAACCGACCCGGTCGAACAGGTCATCTTCGACGCGGCCGGCACCACGGCCGTCGAGCGCGCGGCCGACGCCTGTGAGGCGAGCGTCGTCGCCTGGGCGCGCGAGCGCGGGCTGTACACGAACTTCCGCTTCTCGCCGGGGTACGGGGACATGCCGCTCGAGACCCAGCCGGTGCTTCTTGCCACCATCGACGCGCAGCGCAGGCTCGGCATCACGCTCTCCAAGAGCCTGCTCATGACACCCACCAAGTCCGTGACCGCGGTCATCGGGCTTTTCGAGGAGCCGCAGCCTTCGAGCCACGCGAGCTGCAAAGACTGCCTCTGCAGCGACTTCTGCCGCATTCGCGCCACTGGCCGGCCTTGCTGGGCGTAGGGACAGGCTCCGTGGTCTTCGTTTTAGTAATAGGCCTCCGCAGACGCTTGAATTACATAGACTAGTATGTAATTCAAGCGTTAGGATATATATAACCATCTAGCGAGGGAGGACATCATGCCCGTAATGGTTCCGGTTTCTGAAATGCAGCGCAACGGAGCGGCGCTGACCGAGGAAGCAATGCGCACAAAGCAGCCTATCTACCTCACTAAACGTGGAAAGTCGGCCGTCGTGCTCCTTGATGCCGATGAATACGACAGGCAGATGGCGTATCGCGATGCGATTCTTGCGCGTGAGGAGCGGATTCGGGCGGGTATTGCTCAGGGGCATGAGGAGGTCCTTCAGGGCAAGACCGTGAAACTCGGAGATGCACTCGCCCAGCTTGATGCCAAGTGGGGGTTCTGATGAGCTGTCCCGATGAGGATGGCCTGAAGCATTACGATGTTGAACTTACGGAGTCGGCCCAACTGGCATTGTTGGAAATATCGTCTAGGGACGATGCCCTAAAAATACGTCGACGCCTCTTAATGCTTGAGGTTGCTCCTGGAATGGGCGTCGTTTACGATCCGGTGTATGAGTCGTCTATGCCTGACCATGAGGTTCGCGTCACTTTTGCGGGGCATTATGGCTTGTATTACCTAATTAATGATGAGGAATCAAAGGTTATTGTGGAGTACGTCGAGGATTGTAGACGTAATCCGTTGAATAAGTTTTCTGAGGCAACGAATTAATCAAGCAGAGTTCCTGTCGAAGGAAGCCGAGCGCCCTTCATACCTTGCGGCACGAGGGGCGCTCTTGTCGATAACAGCTCTTCTTGGCGTTACGCCTCGAGCAGCCCCGTCTCCGCCAGGTTCTTGAACCAGTAGGCGCGCGCCTTCGGGTAGCGCTTCTGGGTCTCGAAGTCGACGTAGAACAGGCCGTAGCGCTTGTTGTGGCCGTTGGTCCAGCTGAACTAGTCCTGCAGCGACCACACGAAGTAGCCCGCGACGTTCACGCCGCCCTCGATGGGGTGGTGGATCCACATGAGGTGCTGGCGCAGGTAGTCGATGCGCGGCGCGTCGGCAAGAAGGGCTGCTCCCCGTCCCGTCTCGCGCCCTACAGCGAGTCCACGAAGCGTCTCTGCGCAGCGCGGCCGGCCTCGTCCCACTTGAAGACGCCGGCGTCCTCAAGCACGTGGCCGAAGACCTGGCCCACGCCCTCGCGAAGGATGTCGTCGGCGTTGTCCTCGTTAAGCTCGGGGTGGGCGGCGGCAATCTCGCGTGCCCATGCGGCGTGCGAGGCGCTCGCCTCGTCGGCCTCGAGCGCGTCGAGGTCGCCCGCGAGCAGGTGCTTCTTTACCGCGGCGAGCTCACCCACCAGGCGCGCGGGCAAGATCGCCAGGCCCATGACCTCGATGAGGCCGATGTTCTCGCGCTTGATGTGGTGCCACTGCGCGTGGGGATGGAAGTCGCCCAGCGGGTTCTCCTCGCTCGTCACGTTGCAACGAAGGGCCAGGTAGACCTCATAAGTCGCGCCCACGCGGCGCACGACGGGCGTGACCGTGTTGTGCGGGGTGCCGTCCTCGTCGCGGGCGACCACGCCCACCGACACGTCCGTCCAGGCGCGCCAGACGTCGACCACGTGGACGGCTGCCTCGAGCACCTCGGCGCGGGCCCGGCTGTGCAGGCGCAGTGCGCTCATCGGCCAGCGGAGCACCTCGCACTCCACATGCGGGTAGCGCTTCATGGCGAAGGTGTCGGCTGTCTTGGCTTTCATCATGGGGAAGACGTGCGCGCCGCCCTGGTAGTGGTCGTGCGAGAGGATCGATCCGCCCACGATGGGCAAATCGGCGTTCGAGCCGATGAAGTAGTGCGGCACGAGGTCCACGAAGTCGAAGAGGTGCTCGAGCGCGTCGCGGTCGATGTGCATGGGGCGGTGAACCGCGCTCATGGCGATGCAGTGCTCGTTGAAGTAGGCGTAGGGGGAGTACTGCAGGCCCCAGCGCTCGCCGGCAAGCTCGATCGGCACGATGCGCAGGTTCTGGCGGGCCGGGTGCGCGCCGCCGGCGGCTGCGGCGGCGCGGCCCGGGTAGCCCTCGTTCTGGATGCAGAGCTGACAGGCGGGGTACTTCTCACCGTCGTCCTCTGCGGCTCCGGCGGCCGCGATCTCGCGCGGGTCCTTCTCGGGCTTGGAGAGATTGATAGTGATCTCCAGGTCGCCCCACTCGGTGGCCGCGTTCCACTTGACGTTGCGGGCGATGGCGGCGCGGCGCACGTAGCCCGCGTCGCAGCAGGTGCGGTAGAAGGTGCCTGTGGCCTCGCGCGGGTTTCCGGCAGCCAGGGAGTCGTGGAAGCGGGCCGCCACCTCGGAGGGTCTGGGCATGAGCGCGCCCATCACGCGCATGGCGATGCGGTCGCGCCCGCTTGCGGTGTCGTCCTCGGCGCCGTTGGCGACGGCAGCGTCCCCGATGGCGAGAAGCGCGGCCTCCAGGTCGAAGCGCGGGGGCTCGGTGCCGCCCCCGAGCACCCACGCGTCCTCGGGCGCCGGGCCCTTTGCCCAGATGGCGTCGAGGACGGTGTTGTAGGCCCAGGCGCGGTCCTCGGGGCCGATGAGTCCGCGCGTCCCGCAATAGTCGATGAGCTGCTGGATCGTCTTCGTCAGATCCATTTGGCATACGCCCCCTTCTTGTCGATGGTGTAGCGGCGCGCGGAACCCTTGGCTAGCCAGCCGTCCATGCGGGCGACGAACTCATCCACGGCGTCGAGAGGGACAAAGGCCTGGATAGAGCCGCCGAAACCGCCGCCGTGGATGCGGATGGCGCCGCGGCCCTCGAGCACGAGCTCGCCCAGCCCCAGGGCATACATGGCGGGCTGGAACGCGCCGCCCGAGCTCACGTTCTGCAGGTACATGGCCGAGCTCGCGCTCGACTTGCGCGTGAGGTCGAGGAACGTGTCGATGTCACCGCTCTGCAGGGCCGCCCAGCGTCGCTCCACGAGGTCGTCCTCGTAGTAATAATGGACGGCGCGCAGGCAGGCACGGTCGCCGAGCTTCTGGCGAAGCGCCGGCAGCTCGGCCTCGAACTGGTCGCGGGGCACCTCGCAGAGGCGCTTCTTGCCGAGCTCGGCGGCTACCTGTTGCATCTCCGCGGGGACGGCGGCGTAGTCGGCGGTAAAGGGCGCGTGGTCGCAGCCAACGTCGACGAGGCAGAGCGCGTAGCCATGGTTGTCGAAGTCGAACGCGAGCTTCTCGGCGGTGGGGAAGGCGGGGTCGGAGAAGCCCATGTGCGCAAGCCCGCCCAGGCAGACGCTCGCCTGGTCCATGAGGCCGCAGGGCTTGCCGAAGTAGTCGTTCTCGGTGCGTTGGCTCATCTTCGCGAGCTCCATCGGGTCGACCGCGCCGGCGTCGCCGGCGACTATGCCGCCCCAGAGGGCCTCCATTGCGCGGCCGAGCGCCGCCTCCATGGCCGCCGAGCTGGAAAGCCCGCCGCCTGAGGGGACCGTGCTCGTGAAGGCGATGTCGAAACCGGAGACGGGGAGGCCGCGCCCCGCCATCTCGTGCGCCATTCCGCGCACGAGCGAGGCGGTGCTCACGCGCTCCTCGGCGTGCGGTTCGAGGTCGTCGAGCTCGAGCTGGAATGAGCGGTGGCCCTCGCTCGTCACCCGGACGGTCGAGGGCGTGCCGTTTGCCGCCGCAGCGCCGTCGATGGCCACGTCGAGCGCGCCGGCGATCACGTGCCCGCCCTCGTGGTCGGTGTGGTTGCCGGCGATCTCGGAGCGGCCGGGGGCGTGCACGGCAAGGAGCCGTCGCTCGCCCGCGGGCCCGAAGCTCTTTTCGAACAAGGTCCTGAGCATGTCTTTCTTCTCCATAACGCTTTCCTTTCCAAAATAGGCCGCCGCACGTGCTCCTGCGTGCGGTGGCCCCACGGGGCAGAGGGGCCGCGCAGCCGCTGATTCGCTGGCGTCATCCCTTATGTTAACCTACTTAACTTAACTTTGTCTCGAGAGCGGTGAGCCTCTTGTACTCGTCGATAAAGAACTTCGCCTGCTTCTCGAGCATCATGGTGGCCATCTGTGGGCCCCTTTCTGCTGTGTGGAGTTCGCTTCGGGGCTCGTGGGCGTCCGGGCAGCCGCACCTTCGAGCGTCTTGCTGTGACTACGATACTTCTCAAACAAATAAGAACAGGGACAAACAAAACGAACAATTACGAACGGTAGTAAACAGCCGGCGAACGGCATTTCTCGCCAAATTTGCAATTCTCGCGTTCGTTCCTGTTCGAAAGTGTTCAAATGTACCCAGGCAAACACAGTACGGCCACAAGGAGGCGGCGAGCATGATCAAGGCAGAGAGGCACGAGCGCGTGAAGGCCCTGCTCGACGCCCAGGGCACCGTCTCGGTCAAGGAGATCTCGGAGGCGCTCGACGTCTCGGAGATGACGGTCCGCCGCGACCTCGAGGAGCTGAGCTCGGCGGGCGACGTCGAGCGCGTCCACGGCGGCGCCCGCCGCTGCAGCGCCCCCGTCCACTCGATGCTGCGCCGCGAGTACACCCACACCGAGAAGCGCGACAAGCACGTGGCCGAGAAGGCTGAGGCGGCTTGTCTCGCCGCCGGCCTCGTGGAGGAGGGCTCGACCGTCTTCCTCGGCACGGGCACGACCGTCGAGCAGATGGTCCCGTACCTGCCCTCCGGCCGCCTGCGCGTGGTCACGAACTCCATCAACGTCTTCAACCTGCTCGCCGCCCGCGAGGACTGCGAGCTCTACCTCACCGGCGGCGCGTTCCGCGAGCGCACCGGCGCCTTCGTCGGGCCCATGGCGGAGGTCGCCATGTCCCAGCTCGGCATCGACGCCGCGTTCGTCGGCGTCAATGGTATCGTTGGAAACGACGTCTACACCTCCAACATGGAGGAAGGCCACTTCCAGAAGGCCGCTTTCGACCAGGCCGATTCCCGCTACGTGGTCGCCGACGCGAGCAAGGTCTTCGTCCGCGACTTCTATGCGTTCTACCACCTGTCCGACATCGACGCGCTTGTGTGCGACGGCGGCATCACGGCCGAGCAGCGCGCGAGCATCGAGGAGTTCACGCGGGTGATCTGCCCGGCGTAGCGCGTCTTCCCACCTTTGTATCCGATCGCGCTGTGCCCGGCGGCGCGCGAGGGTTTAGCACCCGTATTCCGCACCGATCCAGCCCGACAACCCATAAACGCAGAGCTCAGAGGGCGCATACGCCCTGAGGCGGAGCCTTGCCGAGAATCACGCTCGGCCAAGGCCCTGGGAGCTTCTTGCCAAAAAACCAAGGATGACACCATGAGAGTGGTGATCGGATCCGACGCCGAGGGCCTGTCCCTCAAGAACATCGTCAAGGACACGCTGCTCGAGGACGGCCACGACGTCGTCGACCTCTCCGAAGAGCCCGCCGCCGACTTCGTCGACTCCGCGCTCGCCGTTGCCCAGGACGTGAAGGCCAACGAGGCCCCGCTCGGCTTCTGCTTCGACGGCTACGGCGTGGGCAGCTGCATGGTCTGCACCCGTGTCAAGGGCATGGTCTGCGCCAACATCTCCGACGAGCGCAGCGCTTACATGACCC
>CAZEHG010000004.1:0-31853 GCA_964512475.1 uncultured Atopobium sp. | reverse complement strand
GACGCCACCCTTTCAAGGTGGATATCGCGGGTTCGAATCCCGCTGGGGGCACCATCGCAAAACAGCAGGCAGTTAGCCATTTTTGGTTAACTGCCTGTTTTGCTGTTCGGGGTGTTTTGTTCTCCAAGGGAACAAATGACGGCGAAACCCCGGTTTTGCGCGGTGCCCACGCGTCGCCATGTGCGAACCGACGGCTGCGACCATAGTTTTGTGGCACGGGGCCTTCGTCAGGGAGGCTTAGCCTGCTGCCGTACGGGCGCCTTGGCCGCGGTGCGCGCAGTCGTGACGCGGCCCCCGCGACGCTCTACCAGTCGAGGTCGCGCGCTTGAGCGAACGCCTCGCCCTCGGCGCGGAACCAGTCCTGGCCCTCGCACCACGCCACGAAGTCGGGCGTGTCGGCGATGATGACCTCCGCCTCGTGGACCGCGCAGAGCGCCTCCTCGAAGCTGCCGGGTGCGTAGTCGGGGCGGTCGGGCAGGTACGTCTCGACGAAGATCGGCCGCAGGAGCGCGTACGCCGCCCCCTCGCAGAGGCTCGCGTAGCCGCGGAGCGCCCGCCGCGCGGCGGGCAGGCGGTCGAGTTTGTAGAGCAGCAGGCAGCGGGCGAGGTTCCCCCAGGTGTTCCCCTGCGAGAAGCGCGCGTCGAGGGTGTTCAGGCCCTCCTCGTCCTCGAGCCTCGCGTAGGCGAGCGCCGCGGTGTAGCGCGCGCCGAGCGGGTCGCCGTCCTTCTCGCTGATGGCAAGAAGCGATTCCGCGGCGTCTCGCGCGCCCTTCCAGCGCGCGCCGTCGCCGCATGCCCGCGCCACGGCCGCCCGCAGACGCATCCGCGGCCGGTCGAAGACGTTCGCCCAGCTCAGCTCCTCGAACGGCTTCATGCCGGAACCGGCTCCGCCGCACGAATCCCCGCTGCTCGCAGCCCCGCCGCGCGCAACCTCGTTTCCGCCACACTCCGCCTCGAGCGCCCGCAGCTCGGCAAGAAGCCCGTCCGGCTCCTCATGCGCCGCGAGCGCCCGCACCAGCTGCGCGTCGAGGCAGTCGGCGTCGATCGCGAGCGCCTTGTCGCATGCCTGCGCCAGCGCCGAGAAGCGCCGCGCCCGCTCGGCCACGTACTCGTCGTCGTCCAGCAGGTCGTCGTCGCGCACGGAGTCCTCGAAGCGCCCGACCGCGCGCCCGAGGGCGGCGAAGGCCTTCTCGTCGTCGCGCTCGACGAAAGAATCCGGGCTCTCGCGCACCGTGAGCAGCAGCTCGTTGTACGCCGCGTCGGACATCTGCCCGATCTTCTCCCTGCGCGCGGCGGCGCAGCGCAGGATCAGCTCCTCGCGGAACCTCATCGCGCGTCTCCTCCCTGCTGCGTGCCGTACATGGCCTGGATCTGCGCCTCGAGCGCCTGGGCCTCGGCCACGGCCTGAGGCCGCATCCGCGCGGTCTCGTTGGCCACCCAGGTGCCGAGCACCCCGCGCCCGCTGCGGTCATTGCCCTCCTGGAGCAGCACGACCGACTCGGACAGGGCTACGACCAGCTCATCCTCGCTGTAGGCGTCGGTCTGGATGCGCGCGAACTCGCCGTCGGGGAGCTCGTTTTGGCGCAGGAGCGCGACGGCGCCGGTGGGGTAGGCGTGCAATAGCTCGGACAGACGATCGCGCGCCCCGTCGAGGTCGCAGCGCTTGTGCGCGAGCGCGAGCCGCGCGATGAGCATCCATGCGTCGTTGACGCCGCGCGCCGTGTTGAACCCCCGGTAGCGACGCTGGAGCTCGTCGAGCCCGGCCTCGTCCTCGAGCTTGGCCAGCGCGAGCGCCAGCGTGTAGCGCGCGTCCGAGAGGTCTGACGCGTCGAGCTCGAGCAGCTTTCTTGCCAGCTCCGCGCTCTGGCGGTTGCGCCCGCAAATAAGCGCCTGCTCCGCCATGGACGAAACCCACCGCAGATAGGGGCGCATGGCGAGGTCGGCGGCGACGCCGGCGCGCTCGGGGTCGGGTTCCTGTGCGGCGACCTTCGCCCGCGCCGCCTCGCAGGCTTCGCGCACGCGCGGCTCCTCTTCGGCCAGGTACGTGTAGCGCGCGCTCACGCTCGTGTGCTCGGTCGAGGAGCGCATGCGCAGCGCGTCGAAGCAGTTCGGGTCGAGCGCGATGGCCTCGTTCAGGAGCTTCTTTCCGCGTGCCACGAGCTCTGTGGCCGCGTCGCCGGTCGCGAAGGGCAGCCGGTAGTCGACGACCTCGGTCGCGGCGGCCACCAGGTTGAATGCGCGGTCGGCGTCGGTCTGCGGCAGGGAGTCGCGCCTCTGCGCGAAGGTCTGTCCGAACGAGGCGAACGCCTTCATTGCTGCCAGGGGCTCGGACCCGTCAAGGCTATGGATGAACCGCAGGGCCAGGCGCTGGTAGTCCTCTTTTCGGGCGTTGTGGGCCATGCTTTTCTCCCGGCGCGTCGAATCCTGTGTGCCCGCGAGGCCGAAGCCAAGCCAAGAAGCGAGCCTGCGCGCGGCCGTTGCGGACGCGTACGTATAACTAATTAATGCTACCCCAAAGGGCTTCTTGCCATGCCACAAGGTCCTCGATTGCCGTCCATAAGTTTGTGAGCGGAGGCTGAGTGCCCCCTCCAATCCCTTGGTGCTATGCTAAACGCATCTAGGGCAAGTGGGGATTGAACAAACCCTAGATAGAGTTCCTTTTCTTTGCAGCAAGCGTTGTCCGCGTGCGCGCGGCGGCGTTTGTATATCCGGCACGGGGGTGCCGGCAAGCTTCCGGCACGGGGGTGCCGGCATAGGAATTGGAGGAGAGTTATGGGACGTTTTACCAACCCGCGCGACCTGTACTTTGGTGAGGGTGCTCGCCACGAGGTCAAGAACCTCGTCGGCAAGAAGGCCATCATCGTCTCCGGCGGCGGCTCCATGCGCCGCGGCGGCTTCCTGCAGGACGTGCAGGCCGACCTCGAGTCCGCTGGCTTTGAGGTCCAGCTCTTCGAGGGCGTCGAGTCCGACCCGTCCGTCGAGACCGTGATGAAGGGCGCCGAGGCCATGAAGGCCTTCGAGCCCGACTGGATCGTCGCCATCGGCGGCGGCTCCCCGATCGACGCCGCCAAGGCCATGTGGCTGTTCTACGAGTATCCCGAGGAGACCTTCGAGGAGGCCGTCGTTCCCTTCTCGTTCCCGACCCTGCGCACCAAGGCCCACTTCTGCGCCATCTCCTCGACCTCCGGCACCGCGACCGAGGTCACCGCGTTCTCCGTCATCACCGACTACGCCAAGGGCATCAAGTACCCGCTGGCCGACTTCAACATCACGCCCGACGTGGCCATCGTCGACCCTGAGCTCACCTACTCCATGCCCGCCAAGCTCTGCGCGCACACCGGCATGGACGCGCTGACCCACTGCATGGAGGCCTACGTCTCCACCTTCGCCTCGATGTTCACCGACGCGAACGCCCTGCACGGCATCCGCGAGATCGTCGAGTGGCTGCCCAAGTCCTACACCGGCGACAAGGAGGCCCGTCAGCACATGCACGAGGCCCAGTGCATCGCCGGCATCGCCTTCTCGTCCGGCCTTCTTGGCATCGTGCACTCCATGGCGCACAAGACCGGCGCCGCGTTCGAGAACGGCCACATCATCCACGGTGCCGCCAACGCCATGTACCTTGGCAAGGTCATCCAGTGGAACTCCAAGGACCCGCGCGCGGCCGAGCGCTACGCGTACGTGGCCAAGGAGGTCCTGCACCTTCCCGGCGAGACGAACGAGGAGCTCGTCGCCGCGCTTGTCCAGAAGATCCGCGACCTCAACGACCAGCTCAACATCCCGCAGTCCATCAAGGATTACGCGAACGGCGGCGTGAAGGTCGACGCCGAGAACCCGCAGATGGTCTCCGAGGAGGAGTTCCTCGCCAAGCTGCCCGAGATCGCTGCGAACGCCGAGCAGGACGCCTGCACGCCGGAGAACCCGCGCGAGACCAAGGCCGCCGACTTCGAGAAGATTCTCAAGGCCTGCTACTACGACACGGACATCGACTTCTAAACAGTCTTCGCGTCGCATGGCTCGACTTCAAGGCCCCCGCGTTCCCGTGGCGCGGGGGCCTTTCGCGGCGCAAAGAAGAAGCCTCACGCTTTTACTGAGCTGCCCCCCATTTCCTAGACACAGGAAATGGGGGGCAGCTCATTGCCGGCCGCGGGGCGGGGCTTCTTGGCGCGTTGCCTACGAGCGTGTGGTGTAGCGGAACTCGGTGAGCTTGTTGTGCTGCTCCCCGCACTTCTGGCATTTCCAACTGGCAAAGAAGGCCACGGGACGGATGACGCCGCCGCACTTGGCGTGGATGCGCCGCTTGGTGGACGAGGCCCTGGCCCCGCCGTCCACGGAGAGAAGCTCCTCGTCGTCAAGCTCGGTGGCCGTCTGGCGGGTGCCTTCGTCGGTCATGGCGGTCCTTTCCTCGGTGGCCGGGTGCGCGGCGTCGTAGGCGGCCACAGCGCGCTCTGCGAGCGCGGAGTCCGTCTCGACGCGCACATACCCGTTGGCCATGTGCTGCGTGTCGTCGGACCCCTTTGCGAGAAGAAGCACCACGGCGCGCCGTCCGCACGTCTCGGCGAGCTCGAATGCGCGCGCGACGGCGGCCACGCGGTCGAGCACGGTCTCGTGCGGGAAGCCGGCGGGCAGCGCCTCCTCCATCTGGCGGCAGATGTCGGCCGGGTCCTCGGTCCAAGGGTCATCGGTGGTGAGGACGATGCGGTCAACGTAGCGCGCGGCGACCTCTGGCAGGTCGCGTCGCCTCTCGACGGCCTTGCCTCCCACGGCGCCGAACACGGCGATGACCTCGGCGTCATTGAAGGATTTCTGGATAGCGGAGAGCAGGGAGTCGAAGGCGAGGCGGTTGTGGGCGTAGTCCACGACGGCCGTCAGGCGCTCATCGGCGCTGCGGTAGAACTCCATGCGGCCGGGTACGCGTGTGACGGCGAGGCCGGCGACGATCTGGTCGATGGAGAGGCCCAGCTCCTCGGCGCAGACGGCGGCGCACAGGGCGTTGCTCACGCTGAAGTCGCCGGGGAAGGGGAGGGCCGCCGGGCGGGCCTCATCGCCCAGGTGGAGCGTGAAGGCGATGCCCGTCTCGCCCGTTCGCAGGTCGGAGGCCCAGGCGTAGGCGTCCGGGCGCTCGATGCCGAAGGTGATCGCGCACTCGGCGTGGCCCGCCTGCGCCGCCGCCAGGATCCGGTCGACGTGGTCGGAGTCCAGGTTGACGACGGCTCGGCGGCATTGCTCGAAGATGCGCAGCTTGGAACCGAAGTAATCGTCGAAGTCGGCGTGCTCGACCGGGCTGATGTGGTCAAGGCCGATGTTCAGGAAGCACCCGAGCGCGAGGTCGACGCCGTAACTGCGGTCGTACTTGAGCGCCTGGCTGGACACCTCCATGACGAGGGCGCCGAGGTGCGCGCCGCGGGCGTTGGCCAGGTGGCGCCAGAGGTCGGGACTCTCGGGCGTGGTGTTGCGGGAAGGACTGTCCTCGACTCCGTCGTAGGTCTCGACGGTGCCGATGATGCCGCAGGAGCCGGCCCCGCGGGCGTGGTCGACGATGGAGCGAAGCATATACGCGCAGGTCGTCTTGCCCTTGGTGCCCGTGATGCCGACGATGGGCAGGTCGCGGTCGGGGCGGCCGAACGTCGCGGCGGATGCCAGGGCCATGGCGCGGCGGAGCTGGGCTGCGGGCACGGTGACGGCGGGGAGAGCCGGGACGGCGGCCGCGAGCTCGGGGCGCTTCTCGGCATCGCACAGGTAGGCGGCGGCGCCGGCCTCGGCGGCGGAGGCGAGGAACGCCGGACGGAAGGCGGCTCCCTTGCAGATGAAGAGGTCGCCCGGGCGCACGGCGCGCGAGTCGCACGCCGCGCCGGCAAGGGTGAGGGCGGCGGCGCGGGGGTCGGCGGCGGGGTCGGCGGTGCGGTTACCGGCCACGACCTCGGCCTCGATGCCGGCGCTTCTCAGCTCGTCGGCCAGCTGTGAAAGAGTCAAAGTATCCATGGCTCAAAGTATAAGGCTCGCAGGCAAGCCGGCCCAAAACAGCCGCGGGTTTCCTCCATCCCCAGGCAAATTCGATTTGTGTACGCGCCAAGACGTACACAACTTGCTGAACAAGAACTGTCCACTCCTAAACTGCCGAGTTATGTACGCCAAGAGAGGTACAGAACATGGGGAGGATGTGCCATCCTCCGTCAAGTCGGAGAGTTCTGTACCTGTGAAGGCGTGCAGAACTCGATCGACCGTGCGTACAGTCTTGCAGCATGGCCGCACCCCCGCGGGCCTGTGTTACACTCACTTCATTCGGGCGATTGGCGCAGTGGCTAGCGCAGGTGCTTTACACGCACAAGGCCGGGGGTTCGAACCCCTCATCGCCCACCAGACACATTTGGCCCCTGGCCTGCGGTTTCGCGGTCGGGGGCTTCTTGGTAGCGGCTGTGTGGCCCAAAGGAGGAGCATCCCATGGCAGACGAGAAGACCGTGCGCGAGCGCAGCTACGGGCGCGCGTTCGACCAGATGCGGCCGGTCACGCTCGCGCCCGGCGTGATGAAGAACGCGGCCGGCTCGTGCCTTGCCGAGTTCGGCGACACGCGCGTGTTGTGCAGCGCGACCATCGAGGAGGGCGTGCCCAAATGGCGCCGCGCGAGCCACGGCTGCGGCTGGGTCACCGCCGAGTACGCAATGTTGCCTGCGTCAACTAACCGCAGGTCAAAGCGCGAATACAACGGGCGCAAGGGTCGCAGCATGGAGATTGAGCGCCTCATCGGCCGGAGCCTGCGCAGCGTCGTGCGCATGGAGAAGATGGGGGAGATTACTATTACCCTCGACTGCGACGTGATCCAGGCCGACGGCGGCACGCGCACGGCGTCGATCACTGGCGCGTGGGTGGCCCTCCACGACGCTCTCATGGGGCTCGTGCGCGCGAACAAGATCAACCGTCTGCCGCTCACGGGCCAGGTTGCGGCCATCTCGGCCGGCATTGTCGGGGGAGAGGCACTTCTTGACCTCGACTACCCGGAGGACAGCCACGCTGACGTGGACCTGAATCTTGTGGGTACCGATGCCGGCGGCATCGTGGAGGTGCAGGGAACGGGTGAGCGCTCGACGCTTTCCCGTGCCGAGCTCGACCGGCTGCTCGACCTCGGGCAGGCAGGTATCGAGCGGCTTGCCAAGCTGCAGAACGAGGTTACGGGCTTTCGCGATTAGCCGTGCATGGGCGCGCGGCCGGTTCGGTGGCTTCGAGGTTTGACGCCGTGCCTTTTTTCGGTTATGCGGCAAGACTCGGCCAATTTGAGCTACTTGCCCGCCAGCCAACTGGGAAAATGATGGCAGTCGACTCCGATTGGGATCGAGTAAGGCGCGGACGGGCCATCCGGCCGGGCAAATACAGTAGCAACCTGATCTTGGAGGCAAAACATGGGCATGGTGGATGCGAATACGGTCGTCGTGGCCACAGGCAACGCGCACAAGGTCGCGGAGATCGAGGCGATTCTCTCTCGCGTGATGCCCGGCGTGCGTTTCGTGGCGCTCGGCGAGCTCGGTGACTTCCCCGATCCCGTGGAGGACGGCGTGGATTTCTATGAGAACGCGCTGATAAAGGCCTGTGCCGCTCGGGAGCAGACCGGCTGCGCCATGGCTGTGGCCGATGACTCCGGGCTCTGCGTCGACGCGCTCGGCGGCGCGCCCGGCATCTACTCTGCCCGCTGGGCCGGCGAGCACGGTGACGACGCAGCCAACAACCAGAAGCTCCTGCGCGAGCTCGCGGACGTCGACGATGCCGACCGCGGCGCGCACTTCCACTCGAGCGTCGTGCTCGTCCGTGGGCAAGAAGTGCTGCGCGGCGACGGCGACTGCCCGGGCACGATCGGCCACGAGCCGCGAGGCAACAACGGCTTCGGCTACGATCCGCTCTTCTGGCCTGCGGATACCCCAGGCCGAACCATGGCCGAGCTTTCCGCCGATGAGAAGAACCGCATTTCTCACCGCTTCCATGCTCTCCAGGACCTCACAGCCCGCCTTAAGTGAGGGCTTTGGGGGCGTAGGTTGCAGCCTTCATTGGAGAGCCGCGGTCTACGTCCCCAAAGCTGTCGCTCGGGACGCATGCCGGGGCCGGTCGGGTGGTAGTTGAAAAAAGTGCCAGTTATCAGGCGCGTTAACGGTCAAAATAGGCGCAAGCCATGGACGGGCAGGGGCCTCGACGCGGCGTGCATCTTTCATATCTCATCGCGACCGCGCCCTGGTGGCCGCCCATGGAAGGAGCTCGCATGAAGATCATCCACGCCAAGGACTATTCCGACATGAGCCGCAAGGCCGCCAACATCATCTCGGCGCAGGTCATCCTCAAGCCCGACTGCGTCCTCGGCCTTGCCACCGGCAGCACCCCCATCGGCGCGTATCAGCAGCTTATCAAGTGGTACGAGAAGGGCGACGTCGACTTCGCGCAGGTCAGCACCTATAACCTGGACGAGTACCGCGGCCTTTCGCACGAGGACCCGCAGAGCTACCACTTCTTTATGCGCGACAACTTCTTCGACCGCGTCAACATCGACCTCGCGAACACCCACGTGCCCGACGGCTCAAACCTCGACGCCGAGGCCGCCTGCTCCGAGTACGACCGCATCGTCGCCGAGGCCGGCTACCCCGACCTGCAGCTCCTCGGTATTGGCAACAACGGCCACATCGGCTTCAACGAGCCTGACGACCACTTCAGCGCCGGCACCCATTGCGTCGACCTGACCGAGAGCACCATCGAGGCCAACTCGCGCCTGTTCGACAGGGCCGAGGATGTCCCGCGCCAGGCCTACACCATGGGCACCCAGACCATCATGTACGCCCGCATGATCCTCATCATCGCGAGCGGCAAGGCCAAGGCCCAGGCCGTGCGCGACATGTGCTACGGCCCGGTGACCCCGACCTGCCCCGCCTCCATCCTGCAGCTGCACACCAACTGCGTGGTCGTCGCCGACGAGGAGGCGCTCTCGCTCTGCCCGGCGGAGTAGCTCCGTAGAGCAAATAGGCGCCCAGCTGCGCCTCTTTTGTAAAAGGCCCGACGTCGCTCCCCCACGGCGCCGGGCCTTTTCGCCCTGTTGTTCCTGGCAAGAAGCGCGACGGGCTTCTTGCCGCCCACCGTAAGGCGCGGCCTACCGCCCGTTGCCCTTCTCGCCGTCTCCTGGTCCTAAAGCTTGAGGACCAGGAGCTCCTTCGGGTACCTGTTTATGACCTCACAGCCGTCCTCGGTCACGATGAGCAGGTCCTCCACGCGCACCCCGATGTCGCCCGGCAAGTAGATGCCCGGCTCGATTGAGAAACACTGGCCGACCTGCACGCCCTCGTGGTGCGTGTTCGAGACGTCGCCCGGCTCGTGGTCCACGAGGCCGATCTGGTGTCCCAGCCGATGCGTGAAGTACGGTCCCCAGCCGGCGTCCTCGATGATGCGCCGAGCCGTAAGGTCGATCTCTGCGAACTCGACGCCAGGGCGCACGACCTTCTCGGCCTCCTCGTTGGCACGGCGCACGGCGTCGTACACGCGGCGCTGGTGCTCGGAAGGCTCGGCCGTGAAGAAGGTCCGCGTCATGTCGGAGCAGTACCAGTCCTTCTTGCAGCCGACGTCGAAGAGAACGACATCGCCCAGCTTAAACGGGGTGTCGTCCGGCTCATGGTGCGGGTCGGCGCCGTGGTCGCCGAAGCTGATGATGGGTGCGAACGAGTGGCCCGACGCGCCGAGCCTGCGATACTCGCCAAGAAGCCCGTCGGCGATCTGGCGCTCGGTCACGCCGGGGCGCACCTGCGCGACGAGCCACTCCATGGCCGCGTCGTTGGCGGCCGAGGCGGCGCGCATGAGATCCTGCTCGCGGGCGTCCTTGATGGAGCGCGCGTCGTCGACGGCCTCGGAGGCCAGGCGGAACCCGGACGCGGCCCCGGCCTCCATCAGCGGGACGAGCCAGCGCGCGGCGAGCTCCTTGTCAACGCCGAGCGGCGCCGCGTGGTCGCAGACCTCGGCCACGAGGGGGATAGGGCTCTCGGTGTCGTCGAAGATACGCACGTCGGCGCAAGCGTCGCCGACTTCGGGGAAGAGGCGGTTGCAGAACATCACGGGCCCGCGCGCCTCGTCGGCGGACACGTACAGCGCGAGGAAGCGCTCGTAGGGCTCGGTGCAGTAACCGCAGAGCCACCAGATGGAGAGCGGGTCCACCAGCAGCATCTGCGAGAGGCCACGGTCGCGGAGATTCGCGCGCACGCGGGCCAGTCGGTCGTTGTTCACAGTTAGCTCCTTTCAACTTCAAACAGTGTAGACCCGGACACCGCGGGATGCCCCCCATCTTTTGCGCTCGGCCGACCTCGACGCACTGGGTTTGGTGATGCGATGTCGAACAGGGTTTGAGCGTGTAGAACCAAGAAATAGGGGGGTAAAATAGAGGTTTGACTGACTAGATTGTGCGCCCTATCGGCGCTGGAGGCTGATATGGAAAACGAGATTCCTTCCGTCAATCGTGTCGACGAGATCCGCGACCGTTTGATTGACCTCAAGGGCAAGCGCCTGAAGGTCAAGGCGAACATGGGCCGCTCCCGTATCGTCGAGCGCGCGGGCACCCTCGTCAACGTTCACCCGTCTCTCTTCATCGTTGAGGTCGAGGAGCGCCGCGGCCGCACCGCCCGTCAATCGTACCAGTATGTCGACGTCCTGACGGGCACGGTCGAGCTTTACGACGCGGATTCCGGCGAGAAGCTCTTCAAGTACACCGCCGAGGAGTAGCGCGGCGGCAAAAGGGCAACGCGAGCAAAGGTAGGCGAGGCATATGTTCGGCCGCCAGGTCATTCAGGCCCCCTGCAAGATCAACCTGCACCTTGGCATCCACAGCAAGCTCGACGACCGGGGGTATCACGCCGTCGACTCGGTAATGGTCCCCGTGGGCCTGTTCGACGAGGTCGCGATCGACGACGCCCCGTACTTCTCGGTGCGCCATGAGCCGGCGCTCGCGGTTCCGCCCGAGAAGACCACGGTCTGGAAGGCGGCAACGCTTCTTGCCAAGGAGCTCCACGCCGAGCTCAACCTGCGCGTTGACATAAAGACGCGCATTCCCGAGAAGGCCGGCCTCGGCGGATCGTCGGCGGACGCCGGCGCGACGCTGCGCCTGCTCGCTGCGCGCTGGGGCGTTGACGTGTACGACCCGCGCGTGACGGATGTGGCGCGCCGCGTGGGGGCCGACGTGCCCTTCTTTCTCGATCCGGTGCCGTCGCTCTATCTGGGCGCGGGCGACATGCTCGCCGAGACGTTCCCGGAGCTCGCGCTGCCCGTCGCGCTCGTGATGCCGTCCGGCCCGGGTGTCTCCGCCAAGGCGGCGTACGAGGAGTTCGACCGCGACCCGAGCGAGCCCGTGGGCTGCGAGCCCATGTGCGCGGCACTGCGCGCGGGCGACGCCGTGGCCGCGCGGGGGCTTCTTTACAACAATCTCGCTCCCGCCGCGAAGGCGCTCCAGCCCGGCTGCGCCGAGGTCGAGGCATGGGCCGCGCGCCAGCCCGAGTCGCGCGGCGCTCTGGTCTCCGGCTCGGGTAGCTGCGTGTTTGCGGTCTGCGACTCGCTCGACGCGGCCCGAGCGGCGGCTAAGCGCGCGAAGGACGAACGCGGCTGGCTGTCTTTTGCAACATTGACGGTTGGAACTCCGGACAAAGTCTGCTAGAATCTTCGCTTGCATCGGGTTGTGGCTCAGTTTGGTAGAGCACCGCGTTCGGGACGCGGGGGTCGCTGGTTCGAATCCAGTCAACCCGACCAGTGTATGTGACGCCGCCGGCAGCGATGCCGGCGGTTTTGTCTTTTCTAAGGGAACGTGGCAAGAAGCGCTCTCGCGGGGGCTCTCGCGGGGGCATTGTTGTCACAACCCTCAGGTATGGTCACCTTAACTTCAAGAGAAAGGGCGACCATGTCCAACTACGAGCCTTCCAAGCATGTCATGACCTTCAACATCGCCGGCTTTCAGCACCACGACGGGGCGACGGTCCTTTGCGACCTCCGCGCCGGTATGCCGCTTACGCTGGACCCGGAGCGCGACAACCCGTACGACCCGAACGCGATGGCCATCCGCTACAACGGCACGATGCTCGGCTACGTGCCCAAGGCCGAGAACGAGCTTCTTTCCACCATGTTCTACTACGGGCACGCCGACGCGTTCGAGGCGCGCGTGCTGATGGTGGACGAGCGCGCGAAGCCCTGGGAGCAGGTGCTCGTGGGCGTCTACATCACGGACGCGCGGTAGCTTCGCCGCGCCGCGAGCTAGACGAGGGAGAGAAGCACGTAGGCGACCACGCCGGCGACGCAGCACCACAGCATGGAGCGCGTCTTCCACGCGACGGCGAAGACGACGGCCGCTGCCGCCGCAGGCATCAGCGCCGCCCACGGCCCCGCGGAGAAGCTGCCGGGCGAGAACAGGTCGTTGGCCACGAGCGCGGCGAAGGCCGCGGGCGGGATGTAGCCGAGCCCCTCGACGACGCGGGCGGGCAGCTCTCGCCCGCGCAGCAGGAAGATGGGCAGCGCCCGGCACGCGAGGATAATCGCGAACGTGGGGACCCAGATAGCAAGGAAGTCCGAGGTGGTCATCGCGTTCACGCGGCATCACCGCACTTCTCGCCGTCGTCTTCGTCGGCGCCGCCGCGACTGTCGCCGTGGCAGTCGGAATCGCCGCGTCCGCTGCCGGCAAGAAGCGCCGCCGCGACGCCCGCGATCGCCCCGACCGGCACCGCTGCCGTCGCTGCGCCCATGAGCTTGCACGCGACGACCGCGGCCACAGCCGCGCCGGCCGCCACGAGCCCGCCCCGCGAGACGCGGCCCTCGGTACCCATGAGCTGATCCCAGAGCAGGTAGATGAAGAGCGACGTCATGGCGAAGCTCGCGATCGCCGTCGGAACGGCGACGACCCCGCCGAGCGCAGCGCCGGCGGCGACGGAGAACGCCCAGGTCAGGATGGTCACGACGTTGAGCGCGAGGGCATGTCGGAAGGTCCAGCCGTGATCGTATCCGCAGAGCTTTCCGAGCGTGATCCCGTAGCCCTCCTCGATGAGGGTGAGCGCCATCGCGAGGGCGGTGCGCTTGCTGACCTTCTGTAGATGCGGCGCGAGCGAGGCGGAGTAGAGCGCGAACCTCAGGCTGATGGCGCCGACGCTCGCCACGAGCATCGCCGTGGGGACCCCGGCAAGCCACAGGTTGTTGATCATGAACTGCGCCCCGCCCGAGATGATGGTCAGGCTCAAAAGAAGCGCCCAGCCGGGCCCGATGCCGCATTGGGCGCCGAGAACGCCGCAGGCGAGCCCGACGGGAACGTAACTCAACATAATCGGCCATGCGGCGGCCAAGACCTTCTTCACGCAGACCTCCGGATGGGTGGTTTTTATCGGCGCGGGCGCCCCTGCTCGGCGCGCGCCAACCCATCATAGACCGATTGCGGCGCTGGCCCGGCCTTCGGCGGTGCCGTGCGCGGTTTTGTTCAGAAGTCCCTGAGGCGGTGCCGACCCTGAGGCGGCACGGGCCCTGAAGCGGTGCCTAGAATGCGGTTCGGCCGCCGCCCCGCCGAGGGCGAGCGCAGGACGCTCAACCGCTCAGCCCCCCGATTCAACCGTTGGCGGCAGTGCCGCCGCGCGGCGCGAACCCCGGCGAGGACTCCCCGCGAGGCCGCCGCGCCTTGCGACCTGCGGTAATCGGTCCCATCGATTAACGCCCCCCTCCTCATCGGATACGCATATTTCTGTTTGTTTTCGTGCGCTTCTAAACTGAGAGACAGCAAGAAGCACAGCGACCGTGAAAAAGCGCGATACGCAGGCCTTATAGGTAACTACCTGCAAAAACTCTTCAATTCACTCAGCAGCACGCTAGGACGCCCCCGGCGCCCCAGTGAATCTATGTGCATAAAACCTGAAAGGAGCACATTATGAGTTACAAGATCGTCCGCAAAAACGAGGCAACGTTCTATGAGGCCCCCGGCCACTACGACATGCGCCCGACGCGCCTCCACAACCCCGCGGACGTCAACGACGGCAAGATCATCATGGGCCTCTCGCATTTCCTCCCCGGCGGCGGCTGCGAGTACGGCTCCAACCCGCTCGAGAGCATCTATTACATCGTCGAGGGCGAGATGGACATCGAGTGCGAGGGCGGCGAGAAGACCACCCTGCACGCGGGCGACTCCTTCCACTGCGGCCCCAACACCAAGAAGGGCATCCAGAACAACGGCCCCGTGACCTGCCAGATGCTCGTCGTGCTTCTTCCCCCTCAGCAGGCCTAGCGGGCATAGCCTCCGGCATCACTCTCCGGGGCGCGCGCCGTCCCCCCGCGCGGCGCTGACGCCGGGCGCGCGCCTTCTTTCCAACCCAAAAACTCCAACCTAAGGAGAAAACCATGAGCACGAACCTCTTTGACCTTACCGGCAAGCACGCGGTCGTCGTCGGCGGCGCCGGCGGAATCGGCCAGGCAATCGCCGAGGGTCTCGCCGAGGCGGGCGCGCAGGTTATGATCTCGAGCCGCAAGCCCGAGAGCCTCGAGCGCGCGGCCGGCGAGATCAACGCCAACTGCGGCGCCGTCATCCTCACCCAGCCCGGCGACGCCTCCAAGGAAGCGGACGTCGAGGCGCTTCTTGCCGCCGCCGTCGACCAGATGGGCTCGGTCGAAATCCTCGTCAACTCCCAGGGCTTCAACCGCAAGCACCCCGGCACCGAGTTCCCCGAGGGCGACTGGGACGCCATGTTCGACGCCAACGTGAAGTCGCTTATGTTCACCTGCAAGCACTTCGGCAAGTACTTCAAGGACAACGACGTCCACGGCAAGATCATCAACGTCAGCTCCGTCCGCGGCATCCGCGCCGTCGGCAACGGCGGCATGGGCAACGTCGGCTACTGCGCCACCAAGGGCGCGGTCGAGATGCTCACCAAGGCCTACGCCTCCGACCTCGGCCCCAACGTCCAGGTCAACGCCATCGGCCCCACCATCACCTACACCCCGATGATGGTCGGCCTGCTGCCCGACGACGAGGCCGCCCGTAACGCCATCGCCAAGTCCATGCCCGCCCAGCGCATCGGCTATCCCGAGGACTGCAAGGGCCCGGCCATCTTCCTGGCCTCCGCCGCCTCCGACTTCGTCACCGGCTCCACCATCTACCCCGATGGCGGCCTCAACGCGATCGGTTAGGTGAGCGGCATGCCCCTGACCATCCGCCCGGACCGCGTCTACGAGATGCCCGTCTTCTTCGGTCCCTCCCCGGACCTGAAGAACCCGGACGAGCACGGCGTCTACGCCCTGAACAAGCCCGCGACCGTCGAGGCCGCCACGGTCATGTTCGAGACCGACCCCGACAAGCTCGAGGCTTTCCTGCCCGAGAACTTCAGCCTGCGCGCCCCGGTCCTCTCCGTCGCCACCTGCGAGTTCGGCACGCTCGGCAACTTCGCCGGCAACACCTACTACCTCATCAACATCAGCGTCCCGGTCCGCTTCGACGGCGAGCGAGACCACATCGCCGGCGACCTCATCCTGGCTATGTACGAGAACCACGCCGACCCGATCCTCGGCGGCCGCGACCTCATGGGCTACGGGAAGGTCTACGCCGACATCCCGCGCTTCGCCAAGGACGGCCGCCACATCCGCACCCAGGCGAGCGACTGGGGCTTCAAGTTCCTCGACGTCGAGCTCGACCTCGAGTCCGAGCCCGAGGACCTCGCCTACATGCAGCAGCTGGCCGCCGAGTCCGAGGGCAAGTTCAACTACAAGTACATCCAGGCCACGCCCGAGAAGGGCGCCCAGTACCACGAGGCCGGCGCCGACGTGAGCTACCCGACCTTCAACCCCAAGGCCTGGACCAAGCCCGAGGGCTATCCCTTTGAGCTCATGACCCCCGAGACCACGGCCTGCTCCGGCACGGCGACCTTCCATGCCCCCGAGCCCTGGCAGATGCCGATGTACTGGCATATCCCGGCTGCCCTGGCCGACCTGCCCGTCGTCCGCCCGATCGGCGCGCAGTTCACCCGATACAACGACCCGACCGATTACAACCACGTCTATCGCCTGCGCTAGGCGGGGCCGGACGAACGTAACACGAAGAAAGGAACCCAGACCATGACCATCGACCGCAAGAAGTACTGCGTCTACGGCGAGTGGCGCGAGTCCAAGACGACCGAGTACAAGGAGGTCACCAACTCCTCGACCGGCGAGGTCCTCGCCGAGGTGCCGCTGTGCACCGCCGACGAGGTCGCCGAGGCCATCGACTCCGCTCAGCAGGCCTTCGAGTCCTGGAGCAAGGTGTCTCTTTCCAAGCGCGTCCAGTACATGTTCAAGTGGCGCGACATCCTCGTTGCTCACCTCGACGAGCTCAGCGAGCTCTGCGCCAAGGAGCACGGCAAGAACCTCAACGAGTCCCGCGGCGACATCCTCAAGGCCATCGAGCCCACCGAGCTCGCCTGCTCGCTGCCCCTGGCCATCCAGGGCTCCGGCGCCCTGCAGGTCACGACCGGCTTCGACTGCACCACCTACCGCAAGCCGCTCGGCGTCATCGGCGGCATCGTGCCCTTCAACTTCCCGGCCATGATCCCGTGGGGGTGGATGGTTCCTCTTGCCATCGCCTGCGGCAACTCCGTCGTGCTCAAGGCCGCCACGCCCACCCCGCTGACCTCGATGCGCATCCTCGAGCTCTTCTACGAGGAGGGCGGCTTCCCCAAGGGCCTCGTCAACCTCGTGACCTGCACCCACCACGAGAGCGACCAGCTCCTCACCGACCCCCGCGTCAAGGCCATCACCTTCGTCGGCACCACCCGCGTCGGCAAGGAGATCTACGCCAAGGCCGGCCTCAACGGCAAGCGCGTCCAGGCCCAGACCGAGGCCAAGAACCACGCCCTCGTGCTCGCCGACTGCGACCTCGAGGCCACGACGTCCGCCATCATCAACTCCGCCTTCGGCTGCGCCGGCGAGCGCTGCATGGCACTGCCCGCGGTCTGCGTCCAGGAGGAAATCGCCGACGAGTTCGTCAAGATGATCGTCAAGAAGGCCTCCGCCCTCAAGATGGGCCTCGCCTACGACCCCGAGACCGCGCTCGGCCCCGTCGTCTCCGCCGCCCACAAGGAGCGCGTGCTCGGCTGGATCGAGAAGGGCATCGAGGAGGGCGCCGAGCTCGTGCTCGACGGCCGCAACCCCGACGTCCCGGAGGAGTGCAAGAACGGCTTCTTCGTCGGCGCCACCATCTTCGACCACGTCACCGAGGACATGTCCATCGGCCACGACGAGATCTTCGGGCCCGTGCTCTCCATCAAGCGCGTCAAGGACTTCGACGAGGGCATCAAGATCATGAACAACAACCCGTTCGCGAACGGCTCGTGCATCTTCACCCAGGACGGCTACTTCGCCCGCCGCTTCGAGATGGAGACCGACGGCGGCATGGTCGGCATCAACGTCGGCATCCCCGTCCCGTCCGCCTACTACCCCTTCAGCGGCAATAAGGACTCTTTCTTCGGCGACCAGCACGTGCTCGGCATCGACGGCTACCGCTTCTACACCCGCGCGACGACCGTCACGAAGCACTGGTTCGCGGAAGGCTCCAAGCCCGCGAAGAAGATGGATTCGTGGGAGGGCACCGTCGAGCGCATCTAGCGCGTGCGGCCCTCCGGCCGCCGGCATAGAGAAGCGCCTTGCCATGCTCGCTTCCCTGCCGGCGGCCTCTTTCTTAGAAAGTGGAGTCCACCGTCATGTCTCCCCGTAATTCTCGCCAAGCCTGGGGCATGTTCGTCGTCCTGATGCTCTGCGGCGTCTCCGTCGGGCTGGCTCAGTTCAAGGTCACGCCCGTCATGGCGCTTCTTGCCGACGAACTGGGCGTTTCCACGACCAGCGCGGCCTGGCTCATGAGCATCTTCACCCTCGCCGGCATCCTCCTCTCCATCCCCGGCGCGGGGATCATCTCCAAGGCCGGCCCCAAGCGCACGCTGCTCTTCATGCTCTGCATGATCATCGCCGGGTCCCTGCTCGGCGCCGTCGCGCCCACGTTTGAGCTCATGCTGGCCTCGCGCGTCGTCGAGGGCGTGGCCGCGATCTTCGCCCTGCCCGTCGGCATCGAGTTCATCGGCCGCTGGTTCGAGGGGTCCAAGGTCGGTACCGCCACCGGCATCTTCATGACCGCGACGCCGGTCGCCACCTTCCTCATGACGAGCTGCGGCCTGCCTGTGGCGAACGCCCTCGGCTCGGTCCGCTCGCTGTGGTGGATTACCTTCGCCTACGCCCTCGCGTGCCTGGTCCTGGCCGCCGCGCTTCTCAGCGAGCCCTTGCCCAACGGGTCCGACCTGGAGCCCTGCCAGCCCGCCGGCGGGATCGGCGACGCCCTCAAGGCTGCCCTCGGCTCCAAGCCGCTCGTGCTTCTGTGCGGCGCCATGTTCTTCCTGGTGGTCTGCCTCTACGCGCTTATCACCTGCTACCCGCAGCTCTTCGTGTACTACGGCCTCTCGACCGAGATGAGCAACCTGCTCACGAGCCTGAACGGCCTCATCGGTATCCCGATGTCGGTCATCTCGGGCATCATCATCGGCAAGACGGGCGAGCCCCACAAGGTCGCCCTCGTCGGCGCCGTCGGCACCTTCGCCGTGGTCGCCACCTTGCCGCTGCTGGGGGACGGCACCTACGCCCTCAACGTCATCGGCTCCGCGGTCTTTCCCGGCGGGATCGTCATGGCGCCTATGTTCTGCCTCGCGCCGGTGCTCGTGGGGAGGCTTGAGCACGCGCCGATGGGGACCTGCCTCATCAACACGTTCTTCTACCTGGGGCAGCTCGTGAGCACCCCGCTCATCACGGCCCTGTCCGACAACAACACCAACTGGGTGACGCCCACCATCGTCCTGTCCGTCTCCTGCGTGGTCTTCTTCTCGCTGGTGCTCGCGTCCGAGCGCGCCTACAAGGCGACGTGGGCCGAGGGGGACCGGGACGTCCAAGCGGCGTGAACGATTTTTAGCAGCAACGGGGCGCCCGCCTCGCAAGGGGCGCGAGCCCCGAAGGGGCGAAGGCCCCGCGACCAACCATCGGGGCTTCTTGCCCCACAACAAGAAGGAGGCCCATCATGGGCAAGCCAATGGCTGATTACGTCAAGCTCCCTGAGCTCGAGGAGTACGCCGAGTGGTTCAAGGCGTTCGCCGACCTGTACCGCGAGGACGGTATCCTGCAGGTCACCTGGAAGACCAACGACGGCCCCATGTGCCACTCCGGCATGAGCCACCGCGCCATCTCCCAGCTCGTCCGCGTGCTCTCGCTCGACTTCAAGAACGAGATCATCATCTTTACGCACCTGGGCGATTCCTGGATGACCGAGAGCGACCCCAACGGCTGGGAGACCTACTCCGAGCTCCCCACCCAGCGCTTCCAGCACCAGTACTTCGACGACACCAATCTCATCAAGAACATGATCTTCGACCTGGACGTCCCCACCATCGGCGCCATCCCCGGCCCCGGTTTCCACTGGGACTCCGCCATGCTCTCCGACATTACCATCGCTTCCGAGGACACCTGCATGGAGGTCCCGCATGCCCACGGCGGCCTCGTCCCCGGCGACGGCATGGGTCTCATGGCGCAGCACTTCTTCGGCACCAAGCGCGGCAACTACTACATGATGACCACCCGCCAGTGGACCGCCCAGCAGATGCTCGACTGGGGCATGGTCTCGGAGGTCGTGGCCAAGGATAAGGTCATGGACCGCGCCTGGGAAATCGCCCGCATGCTCAAGACGATGCCCTACGAGAACCGCACCATCATGTCCAACCTCGCCAAGCGCCCGCTCAAGAAGCTCCTGGTCGAGGACCTCAAGCTCCACACCGTCTCCGAGCAGTACGCCTCGCTGCTGCGCGTGGCCGCCGGCGACCTGGGCGACAACCGCTCCAGCCAGCAGGACGAGAAGTACATCTCGCTGACGAACGACTGGCGTTACTGCCACGATGACATGCAGCAGCCGCCCTCGCGCGAGGTCTGGGAGACCTTCCGCTCTGCGCCGTTCGAGTGGTTCAAGAAGGTCGACGCGGGCGAGGAGGAGAACCCCTTCGCGGTCAAGCCGACTGAGCCGTATCGCCCGCAGCCGGAGGAGTAGCGCATCGCGGAAAGTTGGCTGACGGGCCGACGCCCTTGTCGCTTGCGGCGGGGGCGTCGGTTGCGTTTGGGGGCGCGTTGGGCGCGGGCGTCGTGCCGGCACGGGCGCCGGGTGCCGGCACGGGCGCCGGGTGCCGGGCGCTTCTTGCCAACTCCTCCGCGCGCCGGGCGGGAGGCGCTTCTTGCCCCGTGACAGGGCGCCTCGCGGGGCTACTCGCTTACCGCGAAGCGGCGGCCGTCTTCGGCCAGCTCGGCCGCGCGTATGTCCATCCAGGGGGCCATCGCGTCCTGGACAGCGCGGACGACCGCGTCTACCAGGGGGTTCGTGCTGCCCTTGCGCCACGCGGCGAGGACGTAGAGCTGCGCCGCCGCCGTGCGGAAGCTGAACGACTCGACCTCGGGCGAGGCCAGGCGGGAGAGCAGGCCCTTGGGCAGAATGGCCGCCCTCTCGCCGCTGTTGAGCTCCATCATCATGGCGTTTCGGTCCGAGGTGAAGTGAATTTGCGGCTCCACGCCGATGGCCTTGAAGACGTTCATGGCCTGCAGCATGCCGCGACCCTCTCCCTCGAGCAGCGTCACGCCGCGGCGGGTGAGCATGTGCCGAAGGCCCTCGGGCGTGTCGTTCACGGGCTCCGTCGTGCGGACGGCGACCACGAGCTCGTCTTCATAGAGGCAGCGCGACTCGAGCACGGGTGTCGCCACGGCCCCGCGCCGGACGACGCTCGGCTCCTGGTGCAGGAAGAACGCGAGGTCGACGCTGCCGTCCTCGAGCGCGTGGAGCGTCGCGTCGTACTCCGCGTTGGTGAAGGAGGCGTGTAGCTCGGGATAATCGCCGCGCAGCGATGCCAAGCAATCGGTGACGGAGTTGCGAAGAAAATCGCTGCCGAGCACGCGCATGTCGAAACCGATGTGGATGGTGCGCGTGGGCACGGAGACGGCGCATTGCCGCGTCAGCTCGGGGAGGGCGTCGACGCGGCTCAGAAGCTCGCGCGCGCGGTTGAGCAGCGCGGCGCCCTGCGGCGTGAGGCTTACCCGCCGCCGGTTGCGCTCGAAGAGTTTGCAGCCGATCTCCTCCTCCAACGAGGCGATCTGCTGCGAGAGCGTCGATTGCGAGACGTAGAGCGCCTCGGCGGCGCGGGTGAAGCTGAGGGTGTCCGCGAGCGCGACGAAGTAGCGCAGGTGCCTGAGTTCCATATCCAACCTCCGGTCACCACTGTAGCGAGGGCCCGCGGAGGTTTCGCCCGGCCCTTCCGCGGCCGGGCGGGGCGGTGGGGCAGGCGGTGGGATTGTGTTGCTAGCTGAAAGATTCTCCATCCGAAACTGAAAACAACCCCTCCTTCAGCTTGCTATAGTTCCCTGCGTCCAAAACTATAGGGGGAAACAAATGCAAGCACAGGAACAAAGAAGCGCCGAGGCCGCCGCGCCGTTCGAACGCGTGCTCGACGCCCGTCTCATCATGTCCATCGTGGCGGCGGGAATCATGTCGTTCTCGGGCGTCTGCGTCGAGACGGCCATGAACGTCACCTTCCCGACGCTCATGGCCGAGTTCGGCATCGGAACGTCGACGGTTCAGTGGCTCACCACGTCGTACCTGCTCGTTCTTGCCGCGATCGTGCCGACATCGTCGTACCTGAACCGCCGGTTCCGCACCAAGCACGTGTTCATCGCCGCCATGTGCTTCTACATCGCGGGCATCGTCTGCGGCTTTACCGCGCAGAGTTTCCCGACGCTCATCGTCGGACGCGTGCTCGAGGGAATGGGTACCGGCATAGCGCTTCCGCTCATGTTCAACATCATCACGGAGCAGGCGCCACGCGAGTGCATGGGCACGATGATGGGCGTCGGCACGCTGGTCACGGCCATGGCGCCGGCGGTGGGCCCCTCGGTCGGCGGCTGGCTCGCCGAGAGCTTCGGTTGGCGAATGATCTTCGCGGCGCTTCTTCCCATCCTGCTCGTGAGCTTCGTGCTCGGGGTCTTTTCCATCCGGCAGAGCCACGAGGTGGTGCGGGAGCGCTTCGATGTCCCCGGCTGGGCGGCGCTCGCGCTCGGTTTCGCCGCGCTCGTGTTCGCCATCGACCTCGGCGCCGGCTTCGGGTGGACCAGCCCGAAGACGCTGGGGCTCTTCGCCGCGTTCGTCGTGTGCCTCGGGTTCTTCGTCGCCCGCGAGCGCCGCGCGGCGCCGCCGTTGATCCATCTGTCCATCTTCGGCGAGTGGCGCTTCAACGTCGGCGTGCTCGGCATCGTCTGCCTGCAGTTCGTCGTGCTTGGGCTCTCCTTCCTCATCCCGAACTATTCGCAGCTCGTGATGGGCGCGGGTGCGACGGAGGCGGGCTCCATCCTGCTGCCTGGCTGCGTCGTCGGCGCTATCATGGCGCCGCTTTCGGGGCGGATACTCGACCGGATGGGGCCGCGGCGGCCGATCCTGGCGGGCGCGTTCTGCGCGTTCTTGGGCGCGTTTTTGTTCGCGGCGTTCAGCCAGGACCTGGCGACCTTGCCGGCCATCGGCTTCTACATCGTCTATGCGTTCGGACAGAGCCTTATGGTCGGCAACTCGATGACCGAGTCGCTGTCGTTTCTGCCCGCGCAGACCAAGCCCGACGGCAACGCCGTGATCAACACCTTGCAGCAGCTCTCCGGCGCCATCGGCACGAGCGTGAGCTCGGCTATCGTCAATGCGGCGCAGGCAGGCGTGGCCGCCGACGGCCTGGCGGCGGCCACCTCGGCGGGCTCGCGCGAGGCCTATGTGCTTCTTGCCGCGGTGAGCATCGTGTCCTTCGTCGCCATGTTCTGGGTCACTGCCGAGCGGAAGTAGGCTACCCGGCTCGTGGGCCCGCCCTTTTGGCGGCCCAGCGCGGCAAACTCTGACTTTTCGCACTTTAAAAATCGGTTCGCCGAGTAGCCATGCATAAGGCGGCGGCGTTTGCCCAGTTGGCAAGCGCCGCCGCCTTCCGTCTACTCGGCGAGTCCGATTTTAAAGTGCGAAAAGTCAGAGTTCATACGCTGCGGGGCGGCGGACGCCGTAATGGTCCCGTTGCGGATCGAGAATCATCCCTTACAGCACCGAGAGGCCGGCGTTGCGAACGCGAACAACGCCTTCGGGGCTGTCGTCGTCGCAGATCAAGGCCTCGAAGTCGTCGAAATCCGCGTAGCGGTAGCTGCCGAAGCTCAAAAGCTTCCGTGATTCGGCTATCAGGTAGTTCTGCTTGGTGCGCTCGACCACGGCCTGCTTGACGATGCCGTCCTCGGGCGCGTGGGTGGTGATCTCCCGTGTCGCGGGGTCAAGACCGTAGCAGCCCATAAATGACAGGTCGAAACGGTAGTTCTCCAGCGCCGCCACGCACGATCCGCCCACAAAGCCGTCGTAGCCCATGCGCAGGGTTCCTCCGGGGCACAACGCTGTGACCTCGGGACTCTTGGACAACGCTTTAAGGACGCCGATCATCGTCGACACCACGTTGCAGCAGATATGCCTCTCGGCGATAAGCTGGGCCAGGACCAGGTTGGTGGTAGAGATGTCGAGAAAGATCGTCGCCTCGGGGTAGATGAGCTCGGCCGCCTTGGCGGCGATAATGCGCTTCTGGGGCACCATGGTTCCGATGCGGTCGACGACGTTTAGCTCGGGGGCGTTCTGCACCGCTGTCGCGCCGCCGTACACTCGCCGGCATTTCCCGCTGTTCGCTAGTTGCTTCAGGTCCTTCCGGATGCAGTCCTCGGTCACGTCGAAGCTTCGCGCGAGCTCGGTCACGGTGACCCTGCCGTGCGTCTCCAGCAGCTTGACGATTCGTTGCTGACGCTCTTCCAGAAACATGGTTTTCCCTCCTCCGGTTTGTCGCCAGTATACGCACTGGTTGCGCCTAAGCAGATCCAATACGAAACAATAAACGCTAAGCGGCAAAATAAGATGTAATCGAATAAATAAGGACAAAACACGAAAAGCCACGTATACTAATTCAACTGAATAAAAGAATGATGAGCCTTAACATATGGTTGATATCGTTAATTACCGTTTGCCGATAGTTTGTTGCCACTGACAACAAAACCTATTCCGTACCGGATGGTTGCCAGTGACAATCACATCGACAGGCGGCCGCGACTCGCGTCTGGCCACAGTGCCTAGCAAGAAATCCAGCATGAAAGGACATTCTATGCGCCATCTTCTGCTCGTCAGTCACGGAACCTTTGCCCCCGGCCTTCACAGCGTCCTGAAGATGCTCGTCGGCGACCGTGACGACGTCCTTTCCACGAGTCTCGAGGACGGCATGGGAGCCGACGCCTTCACCGAAAACGTCTCGTCCCTGGTTGCCGATTTCGCCGCGGACGACGAGGTCGTTGTTCTGGCCGATATCATCGGCGGCTCGCCTTTGACTTCCACGCTCAACGTCTTGGCCGAGAAGGGCCTTCTCGGTGGCACCATCGCCTTCACTGGCATGAACCTGCCGATGGCCATGGCCGCCGCGATGGAGCTCCAGTCTGCAAGCCTCGCCGACCTCAAGGGGACCCTGGCGGACGAGGGCCGCGCCGGCGTCATGGAGTACGCAATCGAGCCTCCTGCCGAGGACGACGAGGACGACATCTAAGCCGTCGTCTCGCCCGGTTCCCGCGACACCGTGCCTCACCAGGCTTTTCCCGGCACATCGCCGACATATCTATCCAACGTTCGACAGCAAAGGAGTAGGCAATGATTTCCTTCATCCGCATCGACGACCGCATGATTCACGGGCAGACCGTCACCCGCTGGTCGCTTGAGTACCCCTGCGACGGCCTGATCGCCGTCAACGACGCCGCGGCGTCCAACCCCGTGCTCAAGCAGGCCTACAAGTCCGCCTCGGGCAAGAAGACCTTCGTGTGGACCCTCGAGCACTTCCGGGAAGTCCAGGAGAAGGTCATCAACTCCAAGGACCACTACTTCCTCATCACCAAGAACCCCCTCGACATGAAGAAGATCCTCGTCGATATGGGCTTCAAGCCCGGCGTCGACCGCGTCATCGTCGGCCCCTGCAACGATCGCCCCGGCACCACCAAGCTGGGCAACAACCAGTCGATCACCCAGGAGGAGGCGCAGGCGTTCGAGGACATCACCAACGCCGGCTACACCGTTGAGTTCGCCCTTATTAAGGAGAAGAGCATCGGCGAGTGGCCCAAGTTCCGCGGTCAGTTTGGCTTCTAGGCCGCGCAAGGAAGCTAACTAGGCCTGTAGAGAAGCGGGCCCAAGACAAGGAAAGGTAGGAAGGCAAATGACAGTCAACGTGTTCCAAGCTGCGCTGTTCGGTCTGTTCGCCTGCCTGGCATCGATGCCTGGCATGGGCGGCACCTCGTTCGGCAACTACACCCTGGGACGTCCTTTGGTGGCGGGCCTTGTGGTGGGCCTCATCATGGGCGACGTCCGCTCCGGCATTCTGATCGGCGCCGCCATCCAGCTCGTCTACATCGCGCTGGTCACCCCGGGCGGCACCGTCTCGGCCGACGTCCGCGCGGTGTCCTACATCGGCATCCCCTTGGCCATCCTGGCCGTCAACGCCCAGGGCCTGGACCCCAACTCCGCTGAGGCCGCCGGTCTCGCGGCGTCTCTCGGCGCCGCGGTCGGCACGCTCGGTACCGTCCTGTTCTACGGCACCGCCACCGTCAACCTGGTGTGGCAGGGCATGGGGTGGAAGTGGCTCGAGAAGGGCGACCTGCACAAGCTCTACCTGGTCGACATGGTCCTGCCTTGGATCGGGCACATCCTGTGCTCCTTCATCCCCACGTTCGTCATCACCATGGGCGGCGCGACGATGGTCGACCTCATGAAGACCTACATGCCCATGGACGGCGTCGCGATGAAGACCCTCTTTACCGTTGGTTCGCTTCTCCCCACCGTCGGTATCGCCATCCTGCTTAAGCAGGTCATCTCCAAGCCCACCGACTTCCTCACGTTCTTCTTCGGCTTCACCCTGTCCGCCGTCATGGGCTGCAACCTGATCGCCGCCGCCGGCATCGGCTGCTTCTTCGCCCTGATCAACTTCAAGATCGAGTCTATGAAGATCGACCTCAACAAGGTCCACGTTTCCGGAGGCGCAATCGCGGCCGGTGTCGACGATGAAGAGGAGGAGGACATCTAATGGCAGAGAAGAAACTCTCGAAGGCTGCCCTCAACAAGTCTTTCCGCAACTGGTACTACGGCAACCTCACCTGCTTCTCGCAGGAGCACATGCAGACCTTCGGATACCTTTGCTCTATGCTTCCGCTGGTCGAGGAGCTTTACGACACGCCTGAGGAGCAGAAGGACGCGCTCATGACCTACAGCGCCTTCTTCAACACCGAGCCGCAGCTCGGCGCCTTGGTCGTGGGCATCACCGCGGGTCTCGAGGAAGCCCGCGCCAACGGCGAGGCCATCGACTCCGACGCCATCAACGGCATCCGCGCCGGCCTCATGGGCCCGGTCGCCGGCCTTGGCGACTCGCTGGTCGTCGGCACCTTGATCCCGATCCTTCTTGGCGTCGCCCTCGGCCTTTCCACCGACGGCAGCCCGCTCGGCGCCATCTTCTACATCGTCGTGTGGAACCTGCTCATGTGGTTCGGCATGAAGTTCGCCTACGACCAGGGCTACCAGCTTGGCGGCAAGGCCGTTGAGTCTCTTGTCGGCCCCACGGCCCAGGCCCTTCGCGACTCTATCGTCATGGTCGGCACCGTGGTTATCGGCGCCGTCGCCGCGACGTGGGTGTCCATCTCCTGCAGCCCCAACCTCACGCTGCCGGGCGGCACCACGTTCCAGAGCACGCTGGACGGCATCTTCCCCAAGCTTCTCTCCATGGTCTTCACCGTGTTCTGCTGGTGGCTCATGACCAAGAAGAAGCTCTCTCCGGTCGTCACCATGCTTATCCTGGTCGCCATCGCGTTCGTCGGCGTCCTCGTCGGCTTCTTCGACCCGGCTCTGAGCTACTAAGCTCTCGGCGCGCCGCCGCGCTCGCCCGGCTTCCGATGAGGGGCCGGGCGGGTATGGAGGGGCGCGCGGCTTAACCGCGGGTGCGGGCGCGAAGCATGGGCGCCCGCACCCGCGGTTTTGGTATGGTCGTGCCGCGGGCCGGAGCCTTCGCGCATCGCGGCGGCAAGAAGGACATGCGGCCATTGCGACACCATTTACCTGCGAGTACTAGGAGACCTCCATGGCACTTGACACCTCCAACTGGACGCAAGACGACCTTCTCAAGGAGGCCCGCATGCAGACGGCGGCCATCCAGAAGATCAAGGCCTGGCTGCGCCTGGCGTACTCGGCCGCGACCGTCGGGTTTCTCCTCGGCTGGTGGGGCATCTACGGCAGCGGCCCGTTTGCCGTGGGGGTTCTGGGTGTGGTGCTGCTGGTTGCTGGTGTGCTTCTCGCCGTGCCCATCAAGATCGGGGTCACGAACGCCGAGAAGAACGTCGAGCGGATTCTGGCTGCCGTCGAGGGGAAGAGCGGTGTGGGCCAGGCAGGCGGCGAGGCTCCGGTCGCCTCGGCAGGCGACGCGGTCCCCGCAGCCTCAAACTCGGGGGATTCCGTTAAATAACGCGCGCAGGGGAACGTTGACATCATGCTTTGGTAAGATGCCCATCTGGAACATCCATAAGTATATGAAGGGGTCTGCGGGCCGGCGTTTTAGCTCGGCGGATGCGCGATGGACTACGAGGACGCGGCAAATAAGCTTATCAAGTACTCCAAGGCCCTGGCAAAGGGGTCTTTATCGAGTGCGTACGGCCTTGCCATGGGCGAAGGTCCGGTGCTTGCGTATATCTGTCGCTCCAAAGAGCCGCTTAACCCCTCTGACCTGGCTAAACGCCTGGGGTATAGCCGCTCACGAATGACGCGCATCCTGGATTCACTTGCCGCAAAGGGCTACGTCAGGCGCGAGAGCGACAAGAACGACGGCCGCCGCGTCATCGTCACGGCGACTGAGGAGGGCCGCAAGTACTCGCACGACACCCGCGACGAGGGCGTGGGCAATCTGGCCGAGAGCCTCTCGGTTCTGGGCGAAGACGACACGCGCGAGCTTATCCGTGTGCTGGAGAAGGCCTATAGCATTACCTACGACCGCGAGGGAATCGTCATTCCGGACAGTAAAAAATAACGCCGTGCTGGTAGACGCGGCGTTTTTCATAAAACCATAGTCGTATTTGTCGCAAGAGCCGCGCCCGCTTGCCCTACTTCACCCGGATCGGCTCGTACTCGTGCGTGCCCAGGCCGATTTTCCGCGTGCTCGATGCAGCTCTGCCAGTTCGCGTTGGGGTGCGTGACGTAGAACTTGCCATGCGCGTGCTCCTCGTCGATGTCGCACGCCCGCCGACGTTTTCCCTCCGGGTTCCCCGGCGACGCGCCTAGGAAGAAGCGCATCGCATGGCCGTCATCGCTCTTCTTGATGTATCGTCTAGCCTATTCGGGCAGATCGCGGCCGGCCGGTTACCGCTCGCCGCCGCTCCTGCGCCGCGCGCCGCCCGTCTCGCCGACCGCGGGCGAGAATCCTTCCTGGCACAAAAGAAAACCCGAGCGAGAGAGGCCAAACAATGGCAGGGCAATCCGCCGGCATGAAGAAGGATCTCACCCTCTTCAACTTCTTTACCATCGGCTTCGGAGCGATCATCGGCACCGGCTGGGTGCTGCTCGTGGGCGACTGGATGATCCTCGGCGGCGGCCCCGTGCCCGCCATGATCGCCTTCGCCATCGGCGCCGTCTTCCTCGTCCCCATCGGCATGTGCTTCGGCGAGCTGACCGCGGCCATCCCCATCTCGGGCGGCATCATCGAGTACGTCGACCGCACCTTCGGCCGCAAGATGGGTTTCATCACCGGCTGGATGCTGCTGCTGGGCAACGCGCCGCTCTGCCCGTGGGAGGCCATCGCCATATCGACCCTGCTCACCGACCGCTTCGCCGAGTTCCCCGCGCTCGCCTGGCTGCGCAGCGTCAAGCTCTACACCATCCTCGGCGCCGACGTGTACCTGTGGCCGACCGTCATCGCGCTCGGTTTCGCGGCGCTCGTCATCTTCCTTAACCTGCGCGGCGCGGGCGCTGCGGCCAAGCTCTCGAGCTTCCTCACCAAGGCGCTCCTCACCGGCATGGTGCTCGCCATGGTCGTCAGTTTCGTAACCGGTTCGCCGGGTAACGCGATGCCTGTGTTCAGCCAGGTCAGCGATGCGGCGGGCGGCAGCTCGACCAGCGCGACGAGCCTCATCGGCGGTATCGTGGCCGTGCTCGTGATGACCCCGTTCTTCTACGCGGGCTTCGACACCATCCCGCAGCAGGCCGAGGAGGCCTCCGAGAGCACCGACTGGAAGAAGTTCGGCCTGATTCCCGCCATTGCGCTTCTTGCCTCGGGCGTTTTCTACCTGATCTGCATCTACAGCTTCGGCACCATTGTCGACTGGCACGGGTTCGTGCGCAGCTCCGTGCCTGCCCTCGCCGTGCTCGAGCGCATCAATCTTTTCTTCTATATCGCGATGCTGATAATCGCCACGATTGGGCCCCTCGGCCCGATGAACTCGTTCTTCGGCGCGTCGAGCCGCCTTATGCTCGCCATGGGCCGCAAAGAGATGCTGCCCGAGAGCTTCGCGCGGATCGACCCCGCCTCGGGCGTCCCGCGCCGCGCCGTCGTCGTGATGAGCGTCCTTACCCTAGCCGGCCCCTTCCTTGGCCGCAACATGCTCGTCCCGCTGACCAACGTCGCTTCCCTGGGCTTCATCTTCGCGTGCACCATGGCGAGTTTCGCGTGCTGGAAGCTCCGCCGCACCGAACCCGACTTGCCGCGCCCGTACAAGGTCATCGGCGGCAAGCTCGGCATCGGCTGCGCCATCGCGGCGGGCCTCGCGATCATCGCGCTGATGGTCGTGCCCTTCTCGCCGGCGGCGCTCTCGACCATCGAGTGGGCCATCACCATCGGATGGCTCGCGGCGGGCCTCGTCATTCTTGCCGTCTTTGGCCGCTGCCGCGGCAAGAAGGCCGTCGGCTAAGCGGCCACGGCAAGAAGCGCGCTGCGTAGGCCGCACGGCCCCGATCCTAAACCCGCCCCCCGGCTTCCCCGCGGGCGCGCCTACCAGGCGATAAACACGTTGTTACCGGCCTTCTTCGGCTCGTCTTCCCACTCCGGCACGACCTCTTGCCGCTCGAAGGCCGCCCCGAACGCGGCCTCCACCTCGCGCAGCGGCCCCGCCGCGCGCCCCTCGAGCGGGCAACGGACGTCGGCGATGTATGCCCCGCCCTCGCGCAGGTGCTCGCGGATCACGCGCGCGCCGGCGGCCGTCTCCATGGGTCCGAGCGGCCGTCGCCCGCTGAACGCCTCGTTGACGATGACGTCGTACGGCTCGCCGGCCCCGCGCACCTGGTCCCACGCGTCGCCCACGATGATTCGCATCCGCCCGTCTCGCTCGGCCCCGGTCTTCTCGAGGCACTCGTCCAGGAAGAATTGCTCGCGCGCGATTCTTATCATCGCGGGGTCGATCTCCACCACGTCGACGTCGGCCGCCGGCACGTGCGCCGCCAGGTACTTGGGCAGCGAGAAGCCGCCGCCGCCCATCATGAGGACCCGCAGGCGGTGCCCCTCGCGCGCGGCCGCCGCGGCCCGCTCCTCGATGCGCCGCGCCATCTCGCGGTGATACTCGCACGCGAGCTCGAAGCGCAGGCCCTCCTCCACGTAGCTCACCGATTGGAATGTCCCGTTCACGTTGATGAGGCGCACCGCCGTGCCGTCCTCGGCCTCGGAATCGAAGATCAGCGTGAGCCCGAACATCGTGCGGCACATCGTCACGCCGCGCCGGCGCAGCAGCCAAGGAAGCGCGGCGACGACGGCGGTGAGGATTGCCGTCAAGGCGATGGCCCAGATAAACAGCGTCTTCATATCCACGAGCTCCCCCCGTATACTCGCCGCGATTATTGCGATATCATATTAGATTGCGTTTTCACGCCAATCGGCCCTGCCGACCGCGAAAACGTTCGTTATACTAGCCCATACGACTGCGTACCCGAACACGCGGCCTTACATCAACAAAACGGAGGAATTCTTATGATTCTCGGCCTCGGTATCCCTGAGCTTCTGGTCATCCTGATCGTCGTCCTGGTCATCTTCGGGCCCAAGAACCTCCCGAAGATCGGTTCCGCCCTCGGCAAGACCGTCAAGAACGTCCGCGAGGGCATGGAGGGCGACGACGAGAAGGTCGAGGCCAAGTCCACCGCCTCCGACGACGATGACGCCGTCGAGGTCGTCGAGGACGACGACGATGCCGATGCTGATGCCGACGAGTCCGCTTCCTCCGACGATAAGTTCTGCGGCCACTGCGGCGCGAAGAACCCCGCCGGCAACGCCTTCTGCAGCAAGTGCGGCGAGAAGCTCTAAGGCAAGAAGCCCCTATCAGAGCGACCGGCCGCGCACCCCGCGCGGCGATGCCCGCGCCGTCCGCAGAACCCCGTACCGAATAGAGAGCACACCATGGCAGACGCAAAGAACATTGTCTTGACCCCCGAAGGCCGCCAGAAGCTCGTCGAGGAGCTTGCCTACCGCGAGGGCGAGAAGCACGACGAGATCGTCGAGCGCATCAAGGAGGCCCGTGGCTTCGGCGACCTCTCCGAGAACTCGGAGTATGACGCCGCCAAGGAGGAGCAGTCCCACAACGAGTCCCGCATCAACGAGATTCGCCAGATTCTCGCCTCCGCCAAGGTCGTCGCCGCCGGCGATGTCCGCGACCTGGCGGTCTCTATCGGCACCACGGTCGAGCTCGAGGACGCCGCCGGCAAGAAGACCGCCTTCACCATCGTGGGCACCACCGAGACCAACTCCCTCGAGCACAAGATCTCGAA
>CAZEHG010000003.1:0-33454 GCA_964512475.1 uncultured Atopobium sp. | reverse complement strand
TGGCGCCCGCCTTGGCATGGGCGATGGAGGGCGGCTCGGGGACCCAGAGGTCCTCGCAGAGCTCGACGGCCACGCTGAGCTCGGGCATCTCGTCGCAGGTAAAGAGCTGCGAGGTGCCAAAGGGAACGTCGAGGGCGCCCGCGATGTCGATGGGCACGACGTCGGTCGTGCCGGGGACGAAGTGACGGCCCTCGTAGAACTCGTTGTACGTGGGCAAGAAGCGCTTGGGCACGACACCCAGCACGCTGCCGGCGCTGACGACGGCCGCGCAGTTGTAGAGCTTGGCGTTCACGCGGGCGGGCAGGCCCACGAGCAGCAGCGCGTTAAGGTCGGAGGTCTCGCGGGCAAAGTCGGCGAGGCCCTTCTCGGCGGCGGAGAGAAGGGCGTCTTGCCAGAAGAGGTCCTCGCAGGTGTAGGCCGTGAGGCAGAGCTCCGGCAGCACGACGACCATCGCGCCGTCCTCGGTGCAGGCACGGCGCGCGGCTTCCACGCAGGCGTTGACGTTGTGGGCAACGTCGGCGACGCGCACCTCCGGCGTTATCGCCGCGACCTTGATGAACCCGTCCTGCATCTTTGCCCTCCGATATGACACTGGGAAAATGCCCGTCCAATTATCTGCTCAATGCATTTCAAAGAGTAACGCAGTTCGGAAGCATGCCAGCATCTATAGTTAATAGAAAGTAGAACACGGGACGATTGGTCAGCTAATGGGCCTTATCGATGGCGTATATTGCAAAATCGAGAGCCCCCTCATCTATACTTGGCTTTTTACACTTCTTGCAATGCCATATCTCGCTTTTCCTGGAATTCTAAGCGACCAGACAAACGCCGTCCCATGCATCGCTTCGGGCTTTCTCATTGCCTGTATCGCAGAAAAACAGCTACCTTACGGCTCCAGGCTTAAGCAGTCGTACTTTGTGCGCGTATTAATGGCATGCGTCGGCATCGCCTTGCTGCTGCCCTATATCTTTTTTGAGCTCGGCTCTATACCCTGGGCTTTCTCCCCCAACACCGAAACACTTCTAGGATATTGGCCTGGGTTTTTCAGGGACGCTTTCAGTTTTTTCGATTCCACACTTGGATATTGGCCCCTCTGCATAAGCAGTTCGCTGCTTGCGGTCTTCCTTAATTCAGCTCCTCAAAATGAACGGAAGTCAGCCAGTGAATACAAGAATCTAGATATGAGCGTTCTCATTGGCCTCGTTCTTGCCGGTGCGGCGCGTCAACCCCTTTGTGCCGGAGCGGCTGGCAACGCCGCATTGAACACCGCACGCTTATTTGCCGCTTCCTGCTTGGCTTTCGCCTTTGTTAGATACGCCCGTAACAATACCGATAGAAGCTCCGACATGCTTCTTGCTTATGGAACCGGTGCCATGCTGTGGAACGAAGCAACCCGGGTAGTCAATACGCTTGAGTTGTTCGATCATAGCCTCGCGTATCTTCCCACGGCGCTCACGCTCATCTCGTCAGTCTTGCTCCTCGCCCGCAGCACCCCTCGTGTCAATACATGGCACGAGGAAGATGAGTCTTCGCAAGTCGACCCCCTTGCCACGCTGAAAAACCATCCAGCATATTCCGCGCTCACCAATGCGGAGCGTGATTGCGCCGACTTGCTCGCCAAGGGTCATTCAATAAGCGCGATAGCAAGCAGTCTCGGCAAATCTCCTTCGACCGTTCGCGTGCTCCTCAGTCGCTCATATAAGAAACTTGGGGTGTCCAGCGCCGCCGAACTCGACGTCCTCCTTGGGGACGCCAGGCACACCGGCAGTGATTCCGTCGAGCAAAAGCGCCCAGACCCGGCCCCCTCACCGATAACCGGGGCACTTGCACTCGTTTTCTCACTCGTCGTTCTGCCTCCCCTTTGGCGCCCCACTCCCGCCTGGGGACTTGGCCGGGAACTTTACCTCCCTCTTGGGACTGGCTTACTCGCAGCGGGAACGCTCCGGCTCATCTGCCCCCGTTGCCGCAGCAAGGCGTTCAACCGAAAGGCCAGCGTTACTACCGTGGTCATCGGCATATGTTGCCTGGGAGCCCGATACCTTCAGTACGCCCTGCCTCAGCCAGGCTACGCAAAGCCCATACTCGCCATTGCTTCATTCTCATTCGGTCTGCTTACCGCATTCGCCTCTTCCGAGAGTGCTGAACACATCAACCTGCGGCAAATCGACATCCCCCCTTTGCTTTTGTCTGCGTTTATCGGCGTGGTCGTCGAGGAGCTTTGGAGGAGCATGGGATTCTTTTCCATGCTCCCCCAGCTGGCGCCCCTGCTATTTGCTGCAGCGCTCGGGGCGGCGATACTTCTGTGGCATATGAGGCGAACAATCACGGTCGTTGCAATAATCCTATGCGCCGTTGTTCTTTACGTTGCCCAAGGGGATATGGCCCTTGGATTATGTTGCTGCTCTTTGTTTGCCGCCAGCCTAGTCCATCTCCAGCTCGAGAGCACGGTTCTTGAAGGACCGCTTCCTTACATCGCCCCTTCATTTGGGTTCGGCATTCTTGCCGGCGACTATTTGGTGGGATCATTCGCCGATAGGCTTTCCTTCAACGACACAGTTCTGCAGCGCATAGGCGGACAGTCCGGCCTGCTTTCCCTTGGCGGGTTTTTGCTGGGGCTAGCATTCTGCATTGTCGGCATAGCGGTCATTGCCTATACCTTTCATCTCCTGAACGACATGAGCGCCGAGCAGCTAAGGATTGAAATAGGCGATGCAGATTACGAAACGCGCGCGGTTGGCCTATTCACGGCCCGTGGGCTCAACAAGACCGAGGCCGCTGTTCTGCTAAGAATCGCAGCAGGCCTGAGCGCCACAGAGATCTCAGAGGAAATCAATTACTCCCGCGGAACCATAAACACAGCGCGCCTAAGCGGTTATGCCAAGCTCAATGTTCACAGCAGAAAAGAGCTTATTGTCTGCATATCCGCAGGTACATGCCGCGTAAACCGCTAATCACCCTCTTCATAACCAAATTTACAGACATTCAGGCCCTCCTGTGGCATGTTTCTCTCAACGGGCGCCCACATCAATCGCTTGAGATGAGCCGTAAGGAGAATCCAATGCTCGCAGCAACACCCATGAGTTTTCGTCGCGCAGCGCTCGCTGTAGGGCTTTGCCTCACCGCCATTGCAGGGAGTGCCGTTCCCGCCGTAGCAAGCACAATCGAACCATGGCCGTACCGACGCGCGACTGAGTGCATGGGCAAACAATGGCGGTGGAACTCTCGCCGGCGAGTGGAGCCCCGATAGCTGGGGAACCTACACCGCAATTAATGGCGACTAAAACCGTGGTTTAAGACCTCAGTCCGAATCAGTCTGAGCCGGAGGGCGCAATGAGCAAGAAAGAGCGCAGGACACTGGTCGCCTTGATGGCACTTGGCATCACAGTGTCGCTGATTCTAATTATCTGCCGCTACGCGCAAACGTCATCAACGCAAGCGAGCACCTCATCAGAACCTGTCTTTTTCAGCGCTGGGTCCACTGTGGTGCTTGATAGCAACTCTGAGGACCTCCGGTCCATAACAAGCGATGGCAGCGAAGTCACAATCGACTTCGGATGGGACGGTATCATGGCGCTTTCTATAGAAAGCGCCATCCTGTACAAGGGCGCTCGAGCATCGGACATCGCTAGCGAACTTGGCGCGTACCTTCACAAGGATGATGACCGTATTCTCCTTGTGACTTGCCGCCTTAAGAACATTAGCGCCGTCCCAACAACGACCGACCACACAGGAAGTGCCTCTTTCTCTGCCGGAATCTTCTCAATACCTGGCCTTGAATGCCGGTACTTCTCGGCGACAAGCGCGGACCCCGGCGCCCATGAATACCTATCGTTCAATCTCGATAGAGGTGACGAGATTGAATTCACTTTGGGTTACCCCTGGCAAAGCACAAACAACGGGGCGCTCGGCTCCATACCCGAAGTAATGACCCCAGGCATAAGCGGCACACAAGGACACTATCAGATCCAGCTCGGCACGACAGTAGAGGAATAGAGGCAGCATGACACCCCTTATCCGAATGGAGCTTAGGAAGGCACTTCAAAATCCTTGGTTCTATCTCTCTCTTGGTATTGCCTGTGCCCTCTCCGCCGTGAGCGCCTTCGGCAACATCGCTTATCATCAGCAGCACGGCGTTTTCGAGCTCTATACGCACAAATATGTCTCTCCGGTGCCCGACAGTTGCTTTAAGTGGTGGATCTCGCTTGATTTCCTACAGCCGGCCTCGACTCTGCTCTATCAGCTCTTGCCGCTACTTGCAGTTATTCCTTACACCTGGTCGTATCGGACCGAGCTGCAGAGCGGCTATATTGCCCAAGTCATCACGCGGGCAAGGCGACGCCCATATCTTATCGCCAAAGAACTGGCCACATTTATAAGCGGGTCCTTAGTCGCAGTACTGCCCCTTGTGGCCAATTTCATAATCCTCGCCGCCTTTATACCAGCGTACACACCGGATATCACTGAAGTCCTATACCTAGGGGTATATCCGGATGACCAATGGTCTTGGTTCTTCTATAACCTTCCCCTAGCGTATGTCCTCTTGTTCACGTTACACGCCGCAGGAATATGCGGCACATGGGCGCTATTTGTGTTCACGCTTTCCTTCCTGGTCGAGAACCGTGTCACGTTAATCGCAGCTCCCTACCTCGGCGCACTCATAATCCAATTTCTGAGTGAAAGACTGTATCTCGCACTTGGTTCAATCAACGGGCCGCAGCTCGGCCTTGCACCCAATATGCGCGCCGGGGTAGAGAGCTATCCGCAGATCTGGTGGGTTATTGCGCTCGAATGCGGTCTGCTGTTGCTGACAGCATGCGTACTAACAAAAAGACAACTCTTGAAGGACCAATTATGAGCAGACGGCCCCCCCTCCTAATAGATCTCAAAGAAGGCTTTAGGTTCATCGCCAAGCGGTATTTAGCTGTCGCATTTGTTGCCGCGGCATCCGCGGCATCATTCACCCTCACCACAAGCGCCAGGGGATTCACCCCCAACGAAGTTCCTTCAAGTTTCGGGAACCTAACCGCATACGCTCTTGCGGGAATGGAGGCCTTCCTTCCGTCGCCAAGCGAGCCTTTTCGATTCCCCGTAAGTTGGGCGGTGACAATGCTGTTGCTTGCCTACATCACACTCGACTACCCATATCGCGATCTCTTGGGTTTCGGACAGAAGGTGCTCGTCTCGTGCGAGAGCAGGCGCTCTTGGTGGCTCAGCAAATGCTGCTGGACAACGCTCTGCGTCTGCCTGTTCTGGTGCGTGTTCTACGGCGTTACCGCACTAGCCTCGATAGCTCTTGGAGCGAGCTGGGGGATTGAAGTCAGCCCCACACTGGAGAAGGTCCTCCGACTGAAGATTCTAATCCGGTTCGACGAAGTCGACTATGCTCTGTTCCTATGCTCGGTGCCCCTGATCACTCTTGCGCTCTGCCTCATTCAGCTTTGCCTCTCGCTATTCCTCTCGCCAACGGTAAGCTATCTTGTTACGTTTTCCCAGCTCTTCTTGGCAGCTTTTTACTACAAGGCTCCATTCCTGCTCGGAAACTATCTCATGTCGCTCCGAACGCCCGGGGTTTCTGGCTCCGGTTTTCCTTTGATTTGGGGCGCTCTCATTGCAGCATTTCTCTCCATTACCGCAACTCTTGTCGGCGAGATGCACTTCTCGCATATGGACATTCTCAAGAAGGAATCGTGACATGGGCGTTGCCATTCATGCGTTGAGTAAGGTAATAAAGGGCCGTACCATTCTCGACAACATATCTATTGAGGCTCCTTCCGGATGTATCACCGGCCTCTCCGGGGTTAACGGGTCGGGAAAAAGCATGCTCATGCGCGCAGTCGCCGGACTGATTCGCCCCACCTCCGGCATAATCACGATTGACGGTCGTGTGCTCTGGAACGAGATTGAGTTCCCTCCGAGCATAGGTCTTCTAATTGAAAACCCCGCGTTCCTCAGCGGCCGTACTGGCATCGACAACCTCCGGCTTCTGGCGAGCATCAAAGGCGTTGCGGATGAGAGCCGCATCAGAAAGACCCTCGGCTATGTTGGGCTCGACCCCGATGATAAGAGGCGTTTCTCGAAATACTCCCTCGGGATGAAACAACGCCTTGGACTTGCGGCCGCCGTTATGGAACATCCACGGATTCTATTGCTGGATGAACCGACGAATGCCCTCGATTCCGCCGGAGTCGAGATGCTTAAGAAGCTCGTTCGGGGCTATCGCGACCACGGGGCGGCCGTCATTCTTTCTTGCCACGACGCCTCAATCTTAGACGAATTATCCGACAGGATTTACTATCTCGCGGAAGGTCATCTCGATGGCTGCAAGACACTCAACAAGGCGCTTTCCAAAGATTGAGGGCAAGGCTCTCGCCGGCATCGCCGCATTCGCTGTATTTCTAATGCTAGGTTTCAGGATTTGGTCGGTAAACCAATCGCAGTTAAATATCCCCGAGCAACATTTTTCCATGCAGACAGATGTTGAGCTCGCCGGAGACTTCATCTTCGATAACCAGGAAAACACCGCCGGGTACAGCGTTCGTGTCGATGCAGCCGAGTTAATGGATGCGAGCGACTATATCAAACGTTATGGCCATGTTGCCGCCGGGGACAGGGACGCGAGCGATGTTGAAAACGGGGATGTCCTCGTTCTGACGTACACGGTCACAAACAGAGACAACCAGTCCGGCTGGTTGGATATGGTAATGCTCATGGCCGTCGGAAGCTCAAAGAATAGTCTCTATAAGGTCGACGGCAACCTCTGGAAGATTGCCGAACCGTCACTGGAGAACACAAGCGCACTCATCCTCACGCCGAACAGCACCTACACAACGCATGTGCCGATGTCCTTCAGCACGGGGCCAGATTTATATGAATCGACACTTGACGAGCAGACGTACCGCCGCTCTAGCATACGCGACCGTAGTTTCCTACTCTACGTAAGCAACGCACCCACACGCAAAGTCATCGAGATTCAGCTGTAAAGATGACGCAGGGAACAGTCGTCGATGGCAAACTCGGCACGTACGCTGCAGCGCAGGAGCTCCTGGCCCATGGCGCGGGAAGTAATCGGAAATAACGCTCAAGCTCGTCGAACGCAGCCCAATCGGTCTCCCAGCGAGAAGGGCCGTCCACCGTGGGGATGGCCAGCCCCGCGGCCAGGCGCGCGCAGAGGGCGTCCTCGTCAAAGTCCGGGTAATCGTCCTCGTGTGCAAAGAAGCGCCAGACTCGGCCATGCGCTAGGCCTCCGCCGACGCCTCGACGGCGGAGGCCTCTTAGTCCAGGTAGCGGGCGAGGAACTCGCGGGTGCGCGGGTGCTCGGGGTTGGTGAACATCTTGGCGGGATCGCCTTTCTCGGCGATAACGCCCTTGTCCATGAAGACGAGCTCGTCGGAGACGTTCTTGGCGAAGGCCATCTCGTGCGTGACGACGACCATCGTCATGCCCTCGGCGGCCAGGTCGCGCATGACGTTGAGCACCTCGCCCGAGATCTCGGGGTCGAGCGCGGACGTCGGCTCGTCGAAGAGCATGAGGTCGGGCTGCATGCAGAGCGCGCGGGCGATGGCCACGCGCTGCTTTTGCCCGCCGGAGAGGCGGCGCACGTCGGCGGTCACGAAGTCGGAGAGCCCGACCTCGTCCAGATGCTTGCGGGCAACCTCCTCGGCCTCGGCCTTGGTCATCTTTTTGAGCGTGACGGGCGCGAGCGTGCAGTTGTCCAGCACGTTCATGTTGTTGAAGAGGTTGAAGCTCTGGAAGACCATGCCGATCTTCTCGCGGAGCTTGTTCACGTCGACGTGATCGGCGGCGAGGTCCGAGCCATGGAACCAGACGTGGCCCGCGTCGGGGGTCTCCAGAAGATTCAGGCAGCGCAGCAAGGTCGACTTGCCGGAGCCCGACGCGCCGATGATGCTGACGACCTGGCCGGGCATGACGGAGAGGTCGATGTCACGCAGGACCTCCAAGCTGCCGAAAGACTTGCGCAGGCCCTCGACCTGGATGACGGGCTGGTCGGCAGGGTTGACGGCCCCGGCGGCCACTGCGGGGGTGGCGTCCTCGCCACCGACGGGGCTGGCGCCCCCAGCGCTCTGGGCCCCGCCGACCCTGCCAGCGTCCTTCGCCGACGGCTCGTAGGCCTTCCCCGCGACCGAGGCGGCGATCTTCGCGTACTTCTCGTTAGCCATGGTTATGCCTCCGCCTTCTTTACGACCGGGCCCGCGTCCGATGTGCTGCCCACCGGTCGGCTCTGAACGTCAAGAAGCCCCGAGAGCTTGCCGAGCAGCCACGACGCGAACGCTGTCATGATGAGGTAGAACACGGCGATGACCAGGTAGGCATTGAGCTGCTTGTAGTAAATACCGGCGACGGTGGAAGCGGCGAACGCCAGGTCGAAGACGCCGATGACGGAGAGAACCGACGAATCCTTGATGTTGATGACCAGCTCGTTCGAGAGGCCGGGAATGGCGTACTTGATGCCCTGCGGGAAGACAACCTTGACCATAGCCTGCCACTGGGAGAGGCCGAGCGAGCGCGCAGCCTCCATCTGGCCCTTGTCCACAGACTCGATGCCGCCGCGCAGGACCTCCATCATGTAGGCGGTCGAGTTGAGCGAGACGACCACGAGACCGGCGATAAAGCGCGTCCAGATGTTGTTGACCTCGGTGATGGAGAGGCCCGTGCCGCTCACGATGGCGAAGCCCAGGTAGTACACGATGACGCCCTGGACGAGCATCGGGGTGCCGCGGACCACGGTGGAGTAGACCTTGGCGAAGCCGACGCCGATCTTCTTGAGGAAGCGGATGAAGTCGTTGTCGGAGCGGTCGATCTCGAGGATGCGGACGGCGGCCAGCAGAAGCGCGAGGAAGAACGCGATGATGGTGCCGAAGACGGCCAGCTCAATGGTGGTAAGGGCACCGGTGAGGTAGGTCTGCTCGCCCTGCTGGAACATGTAGAGGATCTGCGTGAGCATGTCGTCGGGCATCTTGGACGCGGCGGCGGCCACGGCCCAGGCGGAGGCGAATCCCATGATGGCGCGGTCGACGAAGAGGACCGCGGCGGCGAGCCAAATCACGTAGCTCACGTAGCGCAGGACGCGGGCCACAGCGGGCTTGGTGAAGGGCGACGTCTCGGCGTAGGTCTTCCAGTGCGTCGCCTTGAAGAGAAGCGCCACGGCCGAGAGCACGATCCATGCCGCGCACAGGTAATACATGACGACCTCGACCGTGAAGGCATGCGCCAGGAAGCTCATCGCGGGGCGCGCGGTGCTCGAGAGCAGCATGCCGACGAAAGCGACGGCCGACGTGCCGAGCAGCACATACCGGTGGTCCGACTTGACGAACTTCGTCAGTCGATTGAGTGCAGCTACCATACAAATCCTTTGTTCTTATCGCCGAAGGGGCAGGGATGCGCATCCCTGCCCCGAAGTTACGCGCTTGGTTGTGCGCGGCTTAGGCCGGCTGACGGTCCATGCAGTCCTGCCAGATGGACAGGCGATCGGACTGGGAGATGCCGGCGATGATCTCGTTGAGCTTGGAGAGCATCCCGTCCTGGCCCTTGGCGATGGCGGCGTTGTCCGGGTTGCCGGGGTCTGAGAAGCCCTCGCCGTCAGCCAGCTCGATCTTCTTGAGGTCGGGGTAGTTCTCCAGGAGGTTCGGCAGCGACATGGACGAGAAGGTGATGGCGTCGCAGGTGCCGTTCTCGATGCCGTCGACGACCAGCGGGACGGTCGCGACCGGGGTGAGGTGGTTGACGCTGGGGATCTCGTCGATCAGGTCGTCGTAGAAGGTGTCCTTCTGGCCGAGGACCGTGGCGCCGGTGAAGTCGGAGAGCTTGGTGGCGCTGGCGTACTTGGAGTCCTGCTTGACGACCATGACGACCTCGTCGTCGATGTAGGAGTCGGTGAAGTCAGCGGACTGGGCGCGCTCCTCCGTCTTGGACATGCCGGCGCAGATGATGTCGATCTGGCCGTTGACCAGGGAGTCGACGAGGGCGCCGAACTCCATCTTGACGGCGACGGGCTCCATGCCGAGGGCCTCGGCGATCTTCTTGGCGATCTGGACGTCGTAGCCGTCGGCGTAGGCGCCGGAGACGTTCTCGATGGGGATGGTGGTGTCGGAAGCGGACTCGGCCTGCCAGTTGTAGGGGGCGTAGGCAGCCTCCATGCCGACGCGCAGGGTCTTGCCGTCGCCGAGGGTGTCGGAAGAAGCGGTCGAGGAGCTGTCGTTGGACGAGGAGCCGTCGGAGCTCTGAGAAGCAGGGCCACAGCCGGTCAGAAACGTGGCACCGGCGACGGTAAGCGTCGATATGCCGGAGAGCTTGAGGAAATTACGGCGAGTGAGGTCGGTCATGGCGGTTCCTTCCCTTTGGTGTGAGACCCCTTCCGTGCCGCGCAACCGGAGAGGACCCATTCCCCTCCCCCTTGCAACCGAATGCGAGAAAGTTACGTGCACGTTCGATAGGTTACGCCAACAGATGCGGCCGAGCGGTCGCGACACCTGCGGGTAACGGCCATTTAACTGTGACCGCGCCCTCCGCACCGGCTTGCTATCCCCTAAATGCCCGGTCTACTCGATACGTTTGATTTTAGTTACACAATACGCGTTATTTCTCTATTGCCGGGTGCCGCAGAGCGCAAAACGGCCGGCCCTCGCGTAGGGAGCCGGCCGAAATGGCTTGGAATCGTTAGCCTAGCAGGACCGCTTACGGCGCCAAAGCTCACAAGCGACGTTGGCCACCGCGATGATCGCCAAGATCAAAGCGCCCACGCCGGTAAGGGCCCAGCGGACGATGTCGGCCTTCTGCATGCCAGAGCCGCCGCCGGAGACGAAGGTGCTGCCGTGCATCGCCCCGTTCATCGAGTGGCCGTTGGCCATCGTGTACAGCAGGTGATGCAAAGACTCGCGGGCGTAGCGATAGCTCACGGCGTCCGTGGAGTCGAAGCTCCACATGTTGGACTGGTCGTTGGTGGTGAGCTTGGCGTCGCCGCCGGCCTCGATCATCTGCTCGGCGCCCATGAACTGGCCCATGTCGGCGTTGTCCGTGATGATCCAGCCGTCAAAGCCCCACTCGGTGCGCACGATGCCGTTAAGCAGGTTGTAACTGCCTCCGCACCACGTGGCGCCAATGCGGTTGAACGAGGTCATCAGGCCCTGGCACGCGCGGATCGTGGTGGTGGCGTTCTCGTAGGTGCCGTCGTCGTTCTGCTTGACGTAGTTGAGCTCCACGTCGCCGACCTTCATGCACATCTCAAAGGGCTTGAGGTAGATCTCGCGGGCAGACTGCTCGTTGAGCCACGTTGCCATGGACCACTCGCCGCGGTCGCCGCGGTGGTTCTCCTGGTCGTTGAAGGCAAAGTGCTTCATCATCGTGTAGACGCCCTTCTCGGCAGCGCCCTTGACCTCGAGAGAAGCCATTGCGCCGGAGAGGTACGGATCCTCCGAGAAGTACTCGCCGTTGCGGCCGGAGTACGGCGTGCGGTGGATGTTCATTGCCGGGGCGTACCAGCCCGTGGCGCCGCCGAGCAAAGACTCGTTGCCGATCATGTTGCCCAGGCGATAGGCGATGTCCTGGTTCCAGGTCTGGGCCACGGTCATGGGGTTGCAGAAGGTCATGCCCGTGCCGCCCCAGCTCCAGCCAGAGGTGGAGTCGGCGTCGGTGCCGGCGGGCTTGCCAACGGACTCAAGGTACTCGGTGCCGTAGCCCGCGCGAGCGACCATCAGGTTGTAGTCCTCGGGGGTCAGCTGGTCGAGAAGATCGCTCCACTTGGGGTCGTCGTAGTCAAGGCCACGCAGGTCAATGAGCGAAAGACCATTGTCGGCGCCATAGACGAGCTCGCCGTCCCAAGCCTCGACGTTGGGGTTGCCGGAGTCGGTGGAGTCAAGCTGGGCAAGAAGCTCGGCGGAGGCCGTCTTGCCGTAGGTGTAGCTCACGCCGTCGTCGCCGTTGATCTCGTTGCCCCAGGTGGAGACCTGGGTGGTGGGGGTGCCGTCGTGAATGGGGAAGGTGCCCGTCCAGTCGGAGCGGGTGAGGTAGGTCACGTCGCCGGCGGCGTCGGAGAGCTGGTTGGTGACCTCGACGCCTGTCAGGCTGTCGGTGGAGTACGTGGTGGTGTCGACCCCGGTGTTGGCGGGCACGTAGGTGTCTACCAGCGCCTTGTTGCCGTCGACGGAGGCGCCCTTGGCCACAAGCACGTTGTTCACGGCAGCGTGGGCGTCGGTGGCGGCGGTCACGTAGTAGGTGCCCGCATCCAGGATGTAGGTCTGGGCGCCGTTGGAGTCGTAGGCCGCAAGCTGGGACTCGTCGAAGGTCACGGTGACGGTGGTCGATTCGCCGGGCTCAAGCAACTTGGTCTTGGCGTAGCCCACGAGCTGCACCGCGGACTTCTCGACGCCGTTGGCCTTGTCGTAGTCCGTGTAGGGGGACTGCGCGTAGAGTTCCACGACGTCCCTGCCGGCCGCGGCGCCGGTGTTGGTGACGCTCACCGTGGCGGTGCAGGTCTTGCCGCTCCAGCTGGTCGAGAAGTTCGACCACTCAAACGTGGTGTAGCTCAGGCCGTAACCGAACGGATAGCAGACCTCGGAGTCGTAGTCGAAGTCACCGGCGTTGCCCTGGTTCAGCACCACGTCCTCGTAGCGGGTCTCGTAGTAGCGGTACCCGACGTAGATGCCCTCCTCGTAGGAGACGTAGTTGTACTTGGTGAGGTTTCCGTCCTCGTCCAGGTACTGGTAGTCACCGAAGTTCTGGGCGGCCGGGGACGCGGAGGCGTCGGCCGCAAAGGTGTCGACGGTCTTGCCGGAGGGGTTGATGTCGCCCACCAGGATAGAGCCCAGGGTCTCGGCACCATAGGTGCCGGTGGAGGGCACGACGATCACGGACTTGATGTTGGGGAACTGCTCCAGCCAGTCGAGCTCGATGGCCGCGTTGGAGTTGATGAGCAGCACCGTGTTGTCGAAGTTGTCGTTCAGGTACTGCAGGATCTCGAGCTCGGTGGAGTCCGGCTCAAGGTAGCTTTTGGCCTTGTCCTCCTCGCTCGTGGCGTGGTAGTACATGGAGCGCGGCATGTCGCGACCCTCGCCGGCAACGCGCTTCATCACAAAGACGGGCGTGGTGCCCTCAAGCGAGTCCAGGACGCCGTTCTCGCGCAGGACGGACAGCGGGCACTCGTTGATGGAAAAGTCCTCGTCCTCGCCATAGGTCACCGATCCCTCGCCCATGACGTAGTCCTTGCCCTTGCCGGTGCAGTAGAAGTCCATGAGCGTTGAGTTCACGGAGAGGCCCGCGGACTTCATGGCGGAGGTCAGGGCGTCGGTGGAGTTGACCTCGATGCCCAGCGTGGACTCGAGCATGGTCTTGTTGCGCACGCCGAAGCTGCGGGAGTTGCCGCCCACAAAAGAGAGCGTGGTGCCCTTGACCAGCGGAAGCGACGAATCGTCATTCTTGAGCAGGACGTAGCCCTCGCCGGCGATGTCCTTGTCGAGGGTCTCCTCGGCGTCGCCGATGGAACCCATGTCGTAGTCGGCCTTGTTGTAGGTGAGGTCAAGGCCCGAGGTGTCGACGCCGTCGTTGCTCCAGCTCTGCTCGACGCCGAAGTAAGAGTTTATGATCTGGTTGAACTTGGGCAGCACGGTCTGGGCGGCCACGATGACGGCGACCGACGCCACAGCGAGAACCGCCGATACGACGATGCCCGCGATTCGGGCGGCCCCGCGTTTCTTTCGCGCCGGGGCCGGAGCGTTGGTGCTGGTAGATGCCATGAGAGGTGCTCCGTTTCCGGAATGGTGCCGTACGCTGGAAAGGGCCGGGCCGCCGAAGGGAAGAGGAGGTCGGCGGCCCGGCGGGAGGGATAACTAGCCCAGAGACGGAGCAGACTCGTCGGCGCTCTCCGCGAACGTCGCGGTCCCGGAGACCGGCTTCACCGACGTGCACGCGGTGCCGAACTCCTCGTTGTACTTGGCAAGAAGCGCCTCGGGGTCGAGCTTGTGCTTAAAGGATGTCCGGAAGATGCCGGAGCCCCAGCCAAGGTCGGGGCGACCCCAGTCGTAGTAGAAGCCTTCCTTCTCCACGACCAGGCGGCCCTTCTCGTCGGTCGTGATCTCGACAGGCTCGCCGGTTTCGTTGAGGATGCTCAGCGACAGCTCGGAGCCGTTGACCTCGGCCTTCCAGGTACCTGTGGAGGTAACGCCGTTGATGTGGTTGAGGCGCACCTTGTTGCCCTCGATGTAGAGGACCATGGGGACCGTGGGCTTCTGGACATAGGAGAACTTGAAGCCGTCCTGGGTGCTCGCGGTGGCCAGGGTCTTGGGCTGCCAAGAAGCTACGAGCTCAATGTCGGCATAGCCGTCCGCAACAACCTCATCGCCGGGCTGGAGCGTCTCGGCACCATAGACCCAGCCGACGAACTCCTGTGTAGAGCTCTCGAAGCCGCATTCCGCGAGCTTCACCGATTCGCCGAACTTAAGGGCAGAGCCGCTCGGCGCAGAGCCGGTGGCGTCGCCATCGCCCGCCGAATACGACACGGCATAGCTCGGCTCTTCCGGCACGGAGTATGTGGTGCCCATGCCGTCATTGAGCGCCTTGACGAAGTTGTAACGGGCGATGCGGTTCTTGATGCCCGACTTGGCGTCCCCGATTGTCCACGTGAAGATGCCGTTCTCCTCGGTGACCTCGATATCGCCTCCGTCCTCAGCCGAAAGCGTCAGGCCCTTGTCGTCCGAGTAGTCCCACGTTCCCGTGTAGACCGTAAGGCCCGCGAAGCCGCCCGTCACGCTCAGGGCATAGGTCTTGTCATCGAAGAATTCCATGGGGTTGTTGGTAACGGGCGGGCCGAGAACCGCCGCCGCTTCCTCCACATAGGAGTCGGCCGCCGCCGTCTTTCCGCCGATGCCGTACTCGGTCCCGATCAGGTAGTCGTGAGTAAGGCCGTTGATGACGTGCGAGTTCGCATAGTTGAAGAGGATGCGCTTGGCCGCACCAAAGACGGCGTCCTGCATAACCGGGTCATTCTTATAATCGTCCTGCAGGAGCACCTGATAGCAAGAAAGATACTTGTTGCCGTCAAGCCAGGCGTGGGTGCCGTTGAGCAGGCCGTCGACGGAGTCCATGAAGTCGGCCTCGTAGGCGTCCGTAATCGTGATGCCCGTGTAGCCGAGCTCGCCCTCCAGGTAATCGATGAGCAAGCTCTTGCTCTCGCCCGTCCAGTGCATGCCCAAGCGGTGGAAGCCGGTCATGATGCCGTTGGCCTCGCCGTCGACGACAGCGCGCTCATACGGCTCAAGGTAAATCTCGCGCAGCGCCTGCTCGTTCATCCAAGACGGCACGCCGTGACGGTATTCCTCCTGGTCGTTTCCGGCGAAGTGCTTGACGTAGACGAGGCCACCCATCTCGGTCACGCCCTTGGTCTCGCCTGCGACGGCCTGGCCGGACAGGTACGGGTCCTCCGAGTAATACTCGAAGTTGCGGCCAGAGTACGGGGACCGGTGCATGTTGCATGCCCAACCGTACAAAGAAGCCTTCTTCTTCTCGACGGTCGAACCGTGGAGCATGTTCTCGGCCACGAACTTGCCGGCGCGCTCGTAGACGTCGCGGTCGAACGTCGCTGCGCGGGTCTCGGGCGTAGGGAGGCTCAGGCCGGTGATGCCCGACTCCACGAACGTCGTCGAGAGGCCATAGGAACCGTTGTCCGCAGCCGTCCTCGGCTTTCCGATGACCGCGAAGGAAGCAGCGGAGTCGTTGATCAGCTGTACCATCTGCTCGTACGTGAGCTTGGAGACGAACTTCTCCCAGTCAGCGTCGTCGTAAGACTTGCCGTACATGTCGACGAGCATCAGATCGGAGTCGGTCTTTCCAAACTCGTGGGTGGCCACAGAGCTCGCATCCCCAGACCCGGCCTTGTACGTAACAGGCTTGGCCATATCAGCCACCTCATCGGTATAGACGAGGTGGTACGTCTTGCTCGGGTAGGTTCCTTCCCAATTCGAGCGGCTCATCCAGGTGATGGAGTTGAGCTTGCTCATGGTCTCGTTCTTGTTGGGGTCAACATCGTCGAAGAGGTTCGTGATGTCGGCGCCCGTCGACTCGGACGAGGAGAAGGTCTTGTCATCGAAGCTGTTGTTCGACCAGGTAAAGACCAGGCCCGCGTCGCCCTCGGCGGTCATGCCATTCGCGACGCCGAAGCCCTTGGCAGCGAGGACGTTGTTGACGGCCTCGTGAGAGGACCCTGCGACGGTGAAGTAGTAGTCGCCTGCATCGAGGATATAGGTCTTCGCCTTGTTGGGGTCGTAGGTGCGCAGCTCCCGCTTCGGAACGGTGATGGTCACGTCCTCGGAGGAGCCAGGCTCGATGACGCCCGTCTTCTGGAAGCCGACGAGCTCGACTGCGGCTTTTTCGATGCCGTTCTCCTGGTCGTACTCGGAATACGGCGACTGGACATAGGCGAGGACCGGCGTACGGCCGGCGACCTTGCCGGTGTTGGTGACCTTCAGGGTCAGCTCAAAGTTGCCGTCCGCCTCGGCACCGGAGAAGTCCGTGTACTCGAAGGTAGTATATGAGAGACCGGTGCCGAACGGATAGGCGATGTAGCTGTCGTAATCGAAGTCGCCAACGCCCGAGACGCCCATGACCTTATCCTCATAGCGCGTCTCGTAGTAGCGGTAGCCCAGGTAGATGCCCTCGGCATACACAATGTTGCGACGCCAGTGGCTACCCTTGTCGTTGCTGGGCTTCCAGTAATCCGACTCCGCCTGGACCTCGTCGTCCTTACCGACAGAGAGCTGGGAGAGGTCGGCGTCGATAGCGCCGAAGTTCGACATCACGGGCACATCCTGGTTGTTCTTGTAGATGGCATCCGTAATCCTGCCCGAGGGGTTGGCGGTGCCGTCGAGGACCTGGACGAGGCCGTCGATGCCCTCTTTGCCGATCTTGCCGAGCCACAGGATGGAGTCGATGGCGTCGTTCCAGTCGGCGTCGGCCCAACTGATGGTGTTCGTGCAGGTCATGATGACGACGAACTTGGTAAAGGTCCCGGCACGGCGCAGCTCGGCCACACCCGCGAGCATGTCCTTCTCCTCCGTGGAAAGTGCGAGGTAGTCGGCATCCTTCGCGGAGCCGTCGTCGCCGCCCTCCTGGCCGCGGCGACCGAGGACGACGACGGCGACGCCGCCGAGGTTACCGTAGAAGCTGGCGGCCTTGACGTCTGACCAGGGGTTCTCGTTGGCCGACACGCCGGCGACGGGCGCGTTGCCGTTGGCGTAGAAGGACCAGCAGTCCTCGTCGACGGTGAATCCGGCCTCGGACAGCGCAGTATTGAGGCCGCGGGTCTCGCCGTCGTCGGGGCTGAGGAAGGAGGTGGACTTGCCGCCCAGGTACTCCGGCGCGGCGCAACCGAAGATGCTGACCTTGCCGTCGTCCTTAGAAAGCGGAAGCGCGTTGCCTTCATTCCTGAGCATGACGGTGCCGCCGGCCACGATGTCCGTGTATAGCTGCTGCTCATCGGCAAGAAGCTGCTTCTCGCCATCCTCGGTGTACTCGTAGTCGCTCTTGAAGTACTGGGTGTCGGCAGACTCCGACGTATTGGCCGAGCTCGCCTGCCCCGAGGCGCTGCAGCCAGCGAGCCCCGCAACTACCGCCGCCGACGCCGCGCTGATCAGGAATCCCCTGCGTGTGATATTGAGCATCGTTTTCCTTCCCTTCTAAAACGTGCGGCGGGCAAACGTTCCTCTCGCCGCATCCGGCGCCTATTCGCCGGTTTCCCTTTAAGCTCACTTTAGGAAGGAAACCCAGGCGGTTTTAAGCCGACGCATGAACTGCGCCGGCGCGCATCAAACTCGCGAACCGGCGCACGAACGGCGTGTTTTGCGTCACGAGTCGCGTTTTGGCACCGCCGCGAACGGTCGGTCAACGGAGGTGAGCGGAGAGACGCCGCGTATATATACACAGAAGGTGGCGGGAATCGCCCGCGGCCAGCGATCGGTGAGCTACATCACGACGGCGTTCTTCTTGCTCAGGAAGTCCATGTAGGCGCGCTTGACCTCGTCCGTCTTGCCACGGCTGATGGGGATGAGCTCCCCGTCGCTCATGCAGATGCCCTTGGAGCTCAGCTGGCGCACGTGCGCGAAGTTGACGAGGAAGCCCTTGTGCACGCGGTAGAAACCGAAGGGGGCGAGCTTCTCGCCGAGCCCCTCGAGCGTGACGATAACGACCTCGGTCCGCCCGTTGGCCATATGCAGGATCTTGTCGCGGCGACGCGCCTCCACGTAGGCGATATCGTCCACACTGAAGGTCCCCATGGTGTGGGCCATCTTGAGCGTGATCACGCGGTCGGTCTTCGAGCTCTTCCAGCTCCGGACAAACGCCTCCATGGCGCGTACCATGTCCTCGGTAAAATGGCTCTTTCGCACAAAAGCGAGGGGGCGCAGCGGAAGCGACTCGAACACACGGTCCTCGCTGTTGCTCACAAAGATGATCTCGGTCTTGTTTCCCGACGACCGCAGGGCGCGCGCGAACTCGATTCCATCCACCTGCGGCATCTCGATGTCCAGGAGAATGAGGTCGAATCCCTCGGCTTGTATGCAGGAGCTAAGAGATGCCACCCCGTCGAAGATTTCAATCTGGGCCTCGGCCCCGAGCTGCGCGAGCCCACGCTCCGCCGCACCCGAGATCGATGCAGCAGCAAACGGCTCGTCGTCGCACACAGCTATATGAAACTGGAGCATGGTCCCCCCGTCAGTGCTCATTCAGCGTCATAGCGAGCATGACCCTAGCGGTAAAAGAGCCTTTTGAGTACGAGAAATCGGCAACGCCGTCGTACTTCTCGGCAATCTTGCGGACCACGCGCGTACCGTACCCATGTGCGCTCGCATCAATCTTGCTGGACAGAAGCGCTCCGTCGCGATCCTCTCGCGGCGGCTCGGCGCAGGGGTTCTCCACCTGGACCACAAGCATACCCTGGTCAGCCACGATGCTTAGGTCAACGCGCTGCTCGTTGGCACCAAGCGATGACGTTGCCTCGATGGCGTTGTCGAGCAGGTTCATGAGCAGTCCGCACAGGTCGATTTCCTCGACGGGAAGCTCGGGCGGAACGGCAATCCGCGAGCTTATCTCCACGCCAGCGGCGACGCCTTTGGAGAGCTCAACGTTAACGATATCGTCGACGAGGTCGTTGCCGGAGTTGACGCGCAGGAAGGTGGGGTTCGCGCGCATGGACATCTCGCCGAAGAACTCCTCGGCTCGCTCATAGTCCTTCTGTTCCAGCAATATTTTGATATAGGCATACTGGTTCTTCACCTCATGGCGAAGGATACGCAGCTGATCGCCGGACTCGCGATACGCGTTCAGGGCGTCCACACGGCTCTCCATAAGGTGGCGCTCCGCCTGCAGGTGCTTCTTCTCGTTGAACTCGACAGTTAAGTTGATGATGCAAAGGTAGACCACTATCTGCGCGATCTGGCTGCACAGACAGGTCATAACGCTCGCAAGCGCGCTCATGGAGTAGGGGTCCACGCCAAAGTCGGAGCGCAGGATCATCGTCGAGCGCTCCACAAAGCCCGAGGCGCAGACCACGAGCACGGGCATGACGGAGGTCAGCGTCATGTCTTCGTCGAGCGCGCCGGAGCGGTTTTCCACGCGCGTCATCATGCCGAGGATGATCGCCATGTACACGAGGCTCGCGAGCGCGGCGAAGAGCTTGCCCTGGTGGGCCGCGGCGTTAAGGAGCTCCGCCACCGAGAGCGAATAGAGCCACGAGCACGCGAGGAGCGAGCCGCGGGCCAAGCGAGCCATGGGCTTGTAGTCGGTAAACAGAAGCCCGCATGTGACCGTTGGCAATATGGTCCAGGTAATCGAGTTGGGCAGGATGGCGTCGCCGAGGGCGCCGAAGAGACGCGCGAACACGAGTGCGACAATGAACCGCGCTGCAAGCCGCGGAGCAAGCACCCGCGCCGGGCCGGCGAGCCGTGTGTAGAACAGCGCGACCGCGGCTGCGAGCGCCATGTTGTAAACGCCGATTGCCGCCTGTATCGCGGCTGCGAACTGCATCATAATGGCCCTTCTTCTTTCCTGGGCGTAATTATGACGCTCGGGCCGGGTCATGGCGCAGCCAGACGTATGGATACTTTGAGCTGATGTGGCGCCCTGGATATTGCGACCTGGAGCTCTATCGCCAAAGCTCCTCTAGTTTGCAGCGCGTGCGCGAGTTGGATGCCCTTTCATATAGTCGCCGGGGCTTGATCAACAGCCAGCCGTCAGCTCGAAGACCGAAGCGCTCGGGAAACGGACGCCGCCGGCACACGATTCGCAATGCCGGCGGCGCGCTTCGCTTGACTCGAAGTTAGGCAAGGTGCTTGACCAGCTCATCCTTGATTGAATCAATGGAGATGAAGTCTGTCAGCACAATCGTCTTGCTCTTGAAGGCCTCGGGCATGTTCTCGGCGAGCTCGCGGGTAGTCACATACCAATCCGAGTCCTTTGAAGCGACCGAGCCAAGGTCGCAGTTGTCAACCTCGGCGTCGATGCCCATCTGCGAAACGATGCTCTCGATGTTCATTTTGGCGATGAGAGAGCTGCCCATTCCCATGCCACAAACGCAGGTGATTACCATGATTTACTTCCTTTCCGCCTCTTTGAGACATTCGTTGATAAGAGATACAAGCTGGTCGTACGTTTCCACGCTATGGATTCGCTCCATAAATGAGCTTCTTCCCAAAAGCAGGCCGAACTGCTGGATTGCCCGTTGGTTGATGCGCTTGTTTCTAGTGCACAGCGAAAGCGCGCAAGTCACCGGACAGCCATTAACCATTACCGGTTCACGAATACGAACGAAGCTGAGACCCGTACGGTAGACGTGGTCGCTAATACCCGCATGGGGCATGATGATGCCCGGGGCTATCAATATAGTCGTCAGCGGTCCGAATAGATGCGCCGTGGACACCATCTGGGACGGATACTCCTCGTCACATAGACCAGCTCGACTCAGGAGGCGCCCACCTGCCTCAATCAGACCGTCCATTCCCTCTACGCGTGAGATCACTTGAAAACAGGAAGGAGCAATCAAATCGACCAATGAAGCTCCCTCAGAGACAGGTTCGGGTTTCAAGAAGACCCTCTGCCGAAGCCTGCGACGCAACCGATCCATGTCATCATCACTCAAGAGCGGGCTTACCTTCAGGTATTGCGCAGGCCCAAGCTTTGACTGGTCAAGGTCGACCACGGAAACAATCAGGTCTATGGGGGTGCCCTCCCCCGCAACGCCATATACCTCTGACTCAGACACCGAGGCGACCACATCAACGTTGAAGATGTTGGTCAGCCTGTACTGCAGAAGTCTGGACACAGCGTTCCCTGCATTGCATACCACGATGACCCTTGTCTTATTGCCCGCCTTGTTGGACATCTTTTCGACAGATGACGCGAAATAGAGCGTTAGATACGAGCACTCATCATCTGTCACCGCAGACCCTGCGTACGCTTCAATGCCTCCCAGGCATCCACGAACGGCCTCGTTCAACCGCGCATACTTTCCGACGATTTCGCCGAGCAAGGGATTCTTGCTCTGACAATTGAACAGCACCCTGTAGATGAGCGGAATCACATGGTCGACGACGATGCGGAAGAGCTCAGGGTCAGCGCCGAAGTCGTATTGATAGGCTTCGCTCACATCGAGGATTAACGCTTGAACAGCGACCTCTACCTCAAACGGATAGTTCTGCGCGATATCGCCGCCCGAACCCACCGGAAGAGACTGAAGGAGCGTCGCTATGTAGTAGCCTTCGTCCGGGCTCATTCTGATTCCGGTGATCTCCTGCGCCCTTAGGCACACGATTCGAGCAACATCGAAGCTCACGCTTCTCTCAAGAAAAGCCTTGTCGGCTTCGGTGATGCTGCAGTCCTCCCGTTGGCCTGAGCATATCAGGGCAGCCACCAGGTGAAGGAACAATCCGCGCGCCACGTTTTTGGCGTAGCGACTCGGCACCACTTCGCTGAGCATTTGGCTAACCCGAGCCAACTCAGCTGCGCCCAGAGCACCGCTAGGGGTGCGTCCAGCGTATTTGTACAGGTTCGCAAGAGAGGCCGCGAGGTCCTCGAAGCCTCTCACAGGGCATGCCGCCACCAGCCACTGTACGAGGAGGTTCCTCGCGGTGAAAGCACTCCCCTCAATCGCATATCCGCTTCGCTTGTCATAAGCCAGTTCCAGGTTCTGCTTCGAGAGGAGTTCCCGAAGGGCCTTGACGTCGTTGCTTACCGTTCGCGTCGAAACAGCCATCTGCTCGCATAGAACCTCGGTGGTTGCCCCTCCGCTAACACACAGAAAGCTAAACAGCAGGAAGAACCTTCTGTCACGCCTGTCAGTAAAATCAAGCGTCTCGTCACCGATGTCTGCCTCAACAAGTTCTTTGGCACGACCCCGCTCTGTCGGAACAATTCTTATGCCCTTGTTCGTGACCCTTTCGGTAACGCTCAAGCCTTCTGACGCCAGCGCCTCGTCAAGGGCGTCGAGCGTATACATCACGCTGCGACGGCTTGTGCCGAGGGACTCGGCGAGTTCTGTTGCCGTCACATAGTCAGCGCTTTCCACGAGCGCAGAGAGCAGGTTGAGCGCTTTTTTCTTCATCGCGAGTCCCTCCTTTCATTCCCCTATTGATATGAGCGGCAACAGAACAGAAGCGTTTCTCGCCCACGGCTCATGCGCGGGCGAGAAACGAAAGCCCTAAGCAACCCCGAGCAGGTGTCCAATACCAGACAGAACGCTCATGACCGGCATCCAGAACAGACTGTAGTCGGTCTGAGAATACGTAAGGCCGCCACCGTACAGCACGCCCGTAAGCGGATACAGGAAGATTACCAGCAGGTGCACGAGGAACACGGTCACGAACCCAGCGGCGATGGCGCCTTTCCAGCCTCCGTACTTATTGCCGAAGACGCCGAGGGTCATGCCGTCAAAGACGACGACGTTCGGGCTCGGGAACACAACGACCGGCAGGTGGAAGATGATGGTGATTGCCATTGCAAGCAGGGCGCCACAGGCAGCGGAGACGAAGCCGAGCATTGCGCCGGTACCGGAGAGCGGGTAGAAGATGGCGCAGTCCAAGGCGGGAATCGAGCCGTGCGCGTACTTGTCGGCAATGCCCTTGAACGCAGGGAGCAGCTGGTTGATGAACATGCGAACTCCGGCGAGCAAGATCGTAAAGCCAGCGGTGAAGCTAATGCCCTGAAGGAAGAGCCAGACGATCCACTGGTTGGAGCCCGCGAGCTCCTGGATACCCGCCTCGCCGATCGCAAGACCCATGCCGATGAAGATAAGAGGCATAAGGATGGCCATGGCAACCGTGACGTCCTTGAGCACGCTGAGTCCCTTGGGGAGCTTGATCTTGTCGGCGTCCTCCTCAGGGTTTCCCACGGCCTTTGCGAGAAGCACCGCGAGCCCGGTTCCGATCTGGAGCTGGTGGCCAAGCGTGTAGTTATCGCCGGTGACATCCTTGGTGTACAGGCGAGCAATGGCAGGAGAGAACGTGTTGTAGCAGCCGAGGAGGATGCCCGAGGTCACAATCGTGGGAACAGAGACAATCTCCCAGCCGAACGCCGCCGAAGTAGAGGCGCAGAGGAACGACGAAAGTATCAACGCAACATGGACGGTCAGATAGACGTTTTTGCACTGCTTCCAAGGAACGACCTTCACAAGCAGCAGATTGATGATAAAGCCGAGCAGGAAGGCCATGACGACAGCGGTCGCATACTCAGAGAGCATAGTGCCGTACACGGAGAAGTTCTGGGGAACGACACCTTGGACGCCGGTAACATCATTCAGCTTCTGAATCACGGGGGTCAGCGTGCTCGTGAGCAGGCTGGAGCCTGTGGAGAGCATCGTCATGCCTACAAGGGTCTTTACGACGCCGTCGAGGATCTCGTGCGGTTTCTTGCGTTGAAGCAACAGGCCCACAAGAGTAACAAGGCTCAAGAAGATAGGTGCCTGGGTGATTGTCTTGACAATTAGGGTAACGATATCGGACATGATTTAGATGCCTCCTTTGTTGAGCTCGTCAACGACAGCCCGCTTATCCTGCTCGCTTCTGGCTTGCTTAAGCATCTTTACGTGTCCCTGGTCCGCAAGGAACTGGGCGATACGTTTGAGTTGCTCGACATGCCCCTGAGCGTCGGTCGAAGCGATTACGCACACCAAGAAGACCGGGTCGTTCGCTTCACTGCCAAAGCAGACAGGCTGTCTCAGGGTGATCATCGAGAGCGCGGTGCGGAGAACGCTTTCCGATGGCCGCGAGTGCGCGAATGCCATGCCAGGGGCCAGGACGAAATAAGGGCCGAGCTCATCAAAAGCCGTGTTCATCTCGGACACATAGCCTTGGGTGATGCAGCCTTTGTCGATGAGAATATCGGCCGCCTTTTGAATCGCGTCTCTGCAGTCCTTTGCCTCCACCTGGAGGCGCAGGCTGTTGTAGTCGAATTCCTCTACCATCGAATCGTCTCCACAGTCTTCGAGCTGCCGGTTAGAAGCTGGTTCGGCCCCGCGGTTGCCAAACGTCTTCGTGATTTAGTTTCTGATAGATTGCCGGATAATGACATAGAAGACTTGGGCGCATCGATAGGCACAAAACTTGCGAGGTCGGCTATTCGGCCGAAGCGAGCCAGCAGAGGATGCGCCTGGTGGGGCGTATCACGATAAGGTATGTGGCACAACCTGTTTTGACGGCTGAGCTACCTTCTGTTCCTCGGTCCGGTTTACTTCGCGGTCTACTACTTCGGATTCAAGACGCTCATCCTCAAGAAGGGCTTCAAGACCCCGGGACGCGAGGAGTCAGATGCGGATGAGGCGGAAAAGACCCCCAGGACGGTTATCGGCGACCTTATCCCTAGCATCGTTGAGGCCGTGGGCGGCGACGGGAACATCAAGTCCGTAGAGGCATGCTTCAGCCGCCTGCGCATCCAGCTCAACGACTGCGACAAGATTGCCGACGACTCGGTCTTTACCGAGAAGCTCGAGGCCCGCGCTATCGTCCATGTGAATGGCGGCGTCCAGATTGTTTACGGTAATGTCGCCTCGAACTACGCAACCCAAATGCGTGAGCTCCTAGGCATGGAGTAGACGCTTTCGATTATCCTTACTACCTAGTTTGATCCGCTTCAAGTGACGAGGCCCCGGTTCGGTTCACGCCGACCGGGGCCTCATTTCTGTTTTTCGGCCTACCCCTCAATAAAAATACGAAAGTCGTGAGCAGTTTTGAGTCTGGCCGAGTAGCTACCGTTTTTTGAAGGTAAAACTCCAGTTGAGTAGTATCTAAAATCGATGGCTACTCGGCTTATCCCAAAATTGCTCACGACTTTCGAGGTTTTTGTTAGGCTCTTCGGGGTGGGGTTCGTTTGGGCGGCCAAGGGCCACGGCGAGCGGCTACCCACACGAACTCACGAAGCCCCAATCATAATAGGAGCTTTGTCGCCCGATGAGACCGGCTGGACAGTGCAGCCGAGCTTGGCCGCCGTCTCACACAGGGTCTCCACCCTCCTAGTCTTTGATTTGAAGCGCTGGTCGAGCGCCTGCGGCGTGAGGCGGAGGCCACGCATGAGGGGGCACTGGGCCCTCAAGCTCGCCGCCGTCGATGGCCACGGGGCGCCTTGCTTCGGGCGCCTGCCGTCGAACTCCACACCTGCCCCAGCGAGGACCTCAGTGATCCAGTCTGCCGCAGCTCAACCTCTACCGTGGTGGGAACGTACTGGCCGCGCATGAGTTCTAGCCACATCTGCACGTAGTCCTTGAACTTGAACTGCCCGGCGCCGCCCTCGGCGGAGAAGAACACGTTGAGGTCGAACTGGTTGGTCTCGATGGTGCGACGGCGCTGCCCCCGTACGCCCGCCCGCTGCCCCCGGTCACCCCTACTCGTTGAGGCGGCGGTTGAGCTCCCGGGCGAGCTCGGCAGGGTCGGCGGAGGCGCGCAGCTGGTCGCGCAGGTCGTCGTCCATGAGCATGACGGCGCACTTGCTCAGCAGCTTGATGTGCGTGGTGCCGGCCTCGGCCGTGGGAATGAGCAGCGCGATGCAGATGTCGACCGGCTGGTCGTCGAAGGTCGGCCACTCCACCGGCACGGCCAGGCGTAGCACGATGATGCCGGCGCGGTCGATGGCGTCGCACTTGGCGTGCGGAATCGCGAAGCCGTCCTGAAGGCCGGTCAACGCCTCGGCCTCGCGGGCAAGAAACGCGTCCTCGATGGCCTGAGCATCGTCTCCGAACCCCAGCTCGGCCGCCTTGGCGCCGAGGAACTCGATGGCAGCCTCGCGGCTCGGCAGCGCCTGGTCAAAGAACACCTGCTCAGCGGTAACGTAGCTCTCCATGGCTCTCTCCAAACCCGCGCGCTACTCGGCGGCGAACGTGTCGCGGCCGAAGGCCTTGTTCCACGCCGCCGAGAACTCGTCCACGGCGATCTGCGTGCCAGGGTGGTCAATCATGGCGTTGACGACCTCGGGCGGAACGGTCACGGCCTGGATGCCCGCGCGGATAAGCTCGTGGACCTGCGAGCAGTTCTTAAAGGACGCGGCCACGACCTTGGACGCAAGGCCGTGAGCGGCGAGCATCTGGAGAAGGTCCTCGGTCTGCTGGATGCCGTCACCGTAGTTGCACATGCGATTCACGTAGGGCGCGAGATAATCGGCGCCGTTCATCGCGGCAAAGAACGCCTCGTCGGCGGTGTAGATGGCGGTGGCGAGGACGCCCAGTCCCTCGGCCTTCGCGGCCTTGATGGCTCGCAGGCCGTCGCGGGTCACGGGGATCTTCACGTACATGTTCTTCTCGCGCAGCGAGCAGATCTTGCGCGCATCAGCCATGATGCCGTCGAAGTCGGTCGCCACGGTCTGCATAAAGAAGAGCTGGTCGTCGTCGAGCACGGAGAGCATCTCGTCGGCCACCTGCTCGGGGGTCTTGCCGGACTTGGTGATGATGGTCGGGTTGGTGGTGACGCCCGCCACGGTGATGACGGAGGTGAGCTCCTTGACGGCTGCGGCATCGGCGGTATCGATCATAAACTCCATGGCAAATCTCCTTTGTTCGTTGCTTTATCTATGTTTAGAGGACAACGCGTCATCCTCGAATCGATGTTTCGAGCCCAGTACGGCGGCAAGCGTCGGCCACCCACAAGACGTCCGCGTCCGAGAGTTGGGCCTCGCCGGCCATCTCGTACTTCTTGCCGAGGGAGCTGTACTTCGCCTCGCCCAGCTGGTGAAACGGCAAGACGTCAACGCGCCCGATTCCGAGCTCCCGCACGCGCGCGACGTTGGCGGCGACGCATTCCGCCGAGTCCGTGTAGCCGGGAATGATCGGCATCCGCGCGACCACGTCGGCGCCGGCGGCAAGAAGCACGCGCAGGTTGGCGTCCCGCACGTCGGGGTCGATCCCCGTCACCTCCAGGCTGCGTGCACGGTCGGACAGCTTGAAGTCGACGAGGAAAAGGTCGCAGCAGGCGGCGAGCCGGCGCACGTCCTGAAGCGGCACGGCGAGTGTCGTCTCGATGGCCGTCCGCACTCCCGACTCGTGGAGCGCCTCGAGCAGCTCCACCAGAAACGCCTGGTAAAGCAGGCACTCCCCTCCCGAAACGGTAACGCCGCCGCCCGACTCCTCAAAGAACGTCCGGTCGCGAAGGAGCTCGGCCGTGATGTCCCCCACACCACGTCTCTCCCCCACGAGCTCCTTAGCGCCTGTCGGGCACTGATCGGGCGACCTCGGGCACGGCTGCCCCGGGTCCCGCGAGCAGTAGATGCACAGCCGCTCGCGCAGTATCACCTCGGGCGCCGGCGAGAGGTTCTCGGGGTTGCTGCACCATGGACACCTGAAGGGACACCCCTTGAGGAAGAGCACGGTACGCAGTCCCGGCCCGTCGTGCAGGGAGAAGCGCTGCACGTTGGTGACGGTCGCCGTCTGTCCGAGCGCGGCGGCGTCGCCCGCGCTGCCGGGACCCACGCCGCCGCCCACGCCGTTATTTCCCCAGCTAGAAGCCATGCTCGGTCCTGTTGATAATGTCGTCCTGGATGGCGCGCGAGAGCTCGACGAACATCGCCGAGTAACCCGCCACGCGCACCACGAGGTCGCGGTGGTTCTCCGGGTGCTCCTGCGCGTCAATGAGCGTCGCGCGGTCCACGACGTTGAACTGAATGTGCTGGATGCCCAAGCGGCAGAAGCTCCGCAGGTAGGCCATCAGGTTCTGAAGGCCCCTCTCCCCCTCAAGCGCCGACGGCGAGAACTTGACGTTGAGCAGGCTCCCGTTGGAGTTGCGCACGTTCTCGAGCTTGCCGACGGACATGAGGCTCGCCGTCGGGCCATGCTTGTCGCGGCCGACCATGGGCGAGAGGCCGCCGTCCGCGAGCTGCTCGCCGGCGTGCCTGCCGTCCGGAGTCGCCCCCACCACGGCTCCGAGCGGCACGTGCGCGCTCACCGTGTAGCTGCCGGGCTGGAAGCGCCCACCGCGCGGGTTCTCGTACTTCTCGACCTCGCGGCCATAGTGCGCGAGGAAGCGTCGGCCCAGCTCATCGACCTCGTCGACGTCGTTGCCGTACTTGGCGTAGCGGTTGAGGAAGCGCTGACGCCAGATCTCGTCGCCCTCGCCCGACCAGTCGCGCAGCAACATGTCGCGCAGCTCGCCGTACGTGAGCGCACCCTCCTCGAAGACGGCCTTCTTCACGACGTAGAGCGAGTCGGCGAGGTTCGCCGTGCCCACACCCTGAACGCCGGACGGGTTGTAGCGCGCGCCGCCGGCGGTGATGTCGCGCCCGCGCTCGAGCGAATCGTGCACCAGCGCCGAGAGCAGCGGCGTCGGGCTCGTCTCGCGGTGCGCGGAATCGCAGGTGTTGCAGCCGTCGGCCATGAGCGCCACGTAGTGGTCGATGGTCCTCTCGACCTCGGTGCACAGGCCCTCGAAGGTCTCGAAACCCTCGGGGTGCTCCGTCAACGTGATCTCCAGGCACTTCATCATGTTGAACATGCTGATGTCGTGCAGGCCGTACATGCGCCCGGGGATCGAGAGCTCGACGCAGCCAACCACAGCATAGTCGCGCGCGTCGGCCCGGCTGATGCTGCGCGCCTCGAACGCGGGGATGTTGACCTCGTCGTTGAAGCACTGGGGCATGCCGTCGCCCAGGCGGATGATCTCGGCCGTCTTGTGGAGAAGGTCGTCCGGCGTGCCGGCGTGCATGCGCACCGAGAGGTTCGGCTGCGGCAGGCGGGTATCGCGATGCAGGTCGAGCAGCAGGTAGCTCAGCTCGTTCGATGCGTCCTCGCCGTTCTCGTCGACGCCGTCGATGACCAGGTTGTAGCCTGTGGGGAACCCGGCGAAGAACTTGGCAGACTCGGTAGAGCGCACGAAGACGACGGTGTTGCACTTAAGATAGAAGCACTGGAGCAGTTCGCGCACCTGCGCCTTGCTCATGCCTGCAGCCACGCTCGCGCGGTAATACGGCAGCAGGTACTGGTCCATGCGGCCCAGAGAGATGCTCGAAGCGTTGGACTCGTGCTGCAGCGCCACGCACAGCAACCACGTGAGCTGCAGGGCATCATAGAAGTCGCGGGCCGGCTCGGTCGCGACCCAGCCGAGTACCTCGGCCATGCGTGCGAGCTCGGATGCGCGGGCGGGCGACGTTGCGGGGTCCTCGGCCTTTGAGCGGACGGTTTTCCCGTAGCGGCGAACGTAGGCGATAAGCGCCTCGACGCAGATGAGCGCGGCCTGGTAGAAATCGTTGTCCGGCGACGCAGCGGCAAAGGAAGCGACGCGCGCCGAGAGGTCGCCGAGGCCGCCGGCGAGCACGGAGGGGATGTCGGCGATGATGTGGCCCTGGCCCTTATCGGTCTGCGCCACGGAGAAGACGCGGCTCTTCTCGGCCTCCACCACGGCCTCGGAGCGGTGGCCGCGGTACCAGTCGTTGAGCGAGCGCCCGGCCCAGTAGGGATAGAGAACCCCGAGGTAGGTGCGCTTGTCCTCCTCGGAAATCTCGAAGGTGTCCTGCTCGCGCGTGGGGAAGAGGTCCAGCTCGTCACGGATCCAGTACGGCGACATCTCGGGCGAGAGGACGCCCGCGCGAGGCGTCTCGGTGCGGTTTCCGGCGAGAAGGTCGTAGTCGTCGATCACGATCTTGTGGTTCTCGAGCAGGTGGCGGAAGGCCTTCGCGCGACGAATGATGGCGGGCTCGCCCTCGGTCTGCCGGTAGCTCTCCATGTAGAGCAGGCCGCGCTCCAGCGAGATACGCCGCGGACGGTCGAAGAGGCTGTCTTTGATGTGCTGGGTTCGATCGGTGAGCATGTGCGCTCCTCTTGTTCGTGTTTAAGCAGATTTTATCGTGTTTGTTCCTGTTTATCAAGTATCAGTGCCGAGTTCGAGAGCAGAAATTCCGAGTTTCGTCGGTAATCGGAACGTTTTATACTGTGAACGGTCAAAACCAGGCATCAGATGAGGAGAGACGCCATGTTCATGAAGGAGCGGCACGACCTAATCGTTCAGGAGGTCAACGAGAACGGGCGCGTCACCGTCACCGACCTCGCGGAGCGCTTCGGCGTGAGCGAGGACTCCATCCGCCGCGACCTGGGCATTCTTGCCGACCAAGGCCTGCTCGAGCGCGTCTACGGCGGTGCCGTGAGCGCTCAGTCCCTCCCCGACCGCAACATCGCCAAGCGCACCGAATCCACCAGCGAGAAGCACGCCATAGCCGCGAAGGCGTACGAGCAGATCGAGGACGGCAGTACCATCTACCTCGACGTCTCCACGACGGTGCTCGCGCTGGCGGAGCTTATCGGCGCGGGCAACAAGCGCCTGACCGCCGTGACCAACTCGCTCGACATCCTGCACGCACTCGCGCAGAACCCGCTCGTTTCCGCCATCGGCACGGGTGGCAACCTCCATGCGCTGCAGAACGCCTTCGTGGGCTCCGCAACGCTTCAGATGCTCGAGAATTACCTCTTTGACCAGGTGTTCATTGGCGCTGCAGGCGTGAACCTGAACGACGGGGGCGTCACCACCTTCGAGGCCGACGACGGCATCATAAAGAGCTGCGTCATCAAGCACAGCAAGACATCGTACCTGCTGTTCGACCAGCAGAAGCTCCGCCGCAACGGTGCGTACCGGTTCGCCGACGTGAGCGAGGTCAACTACGTCGTGTGCGACGAGCTCTCCGAGAAGGCGCGCAAGGTGCTCGAGGGCGAGGGCGTCGACTGTCTGTAGGGGGCGACCGGCGACGGCGGGCAAAGGCGGGTTCACCGCGCTACCCCTCGCCGATGCGCCCAGTAGCGGGAGCGCGACGCGCGGCGACTGTCAGATGGCGCGTGACCTTCCCCTTCCCGCCCAACAGCTGGCGACGAGAGCTGCGCGACCGGCTGCGGGCGCGGTCACGCTCGCATCGCCTTGGTTCCGACGCGACCCGCGGCCGCACGTTCCGATTCGTTCGCACAAAAGGGCGCCCGCCGACTCCATGTTCGGCGAGCTCCCTTCCTGTGGCTTCGCGCGGGGCTCAGGCCCGCAGACGATGCTTAGCCGAGCTCCTTCTGCAGCTTGGCCACGATAGCATCGGCGTACTTGATGACGTCGCCGGCGGTCATCTTGACCTTAGGCAGCCCCTCGAAGCGCTCGTCGTTCTTGATGGGCATGTTGGTGGTCAGCACGACGGCGGTCGCGTCCTTGAGGTCGTCGGCGCCGATTTCGTTCTCGATGCCGATGGAACCCTGGGTCTCGACCTTGCACTCCACGCCGGCCTTCTCGCAGGCCTTCTCGATGGCCTTGGCGGCCATGTAGGTGTGGGCGACGCCGGACGGGCAAGCGGTGACTCCGAGGACCTTCATGATGTTTCTCCTTTTGGTGGGGGATGCGCGGTCGTTCTTGGCCGCGAATTTGCTGGATGGGCGGAGGTTTAGAACTCGATTTGGATGTCGACGTCGTCGAGAGAGGCCTCGACGGGCTCCTCCGCGTCCTCGACGGTCTTCTTGGGCTTGAAGATGAAGACGAGCGCAAGGTAGATGGCCAGGCCGACGACGAGGCAGAGCAGGTAGCTCAGGACGGAGGCGACCGGCAGGACCACGATGCCGCCCCACGCCGCGTTGCTGTAGACGCCAAGGGCGCCGGCTAGGGCTCCGCAGATCGCGCCGGACACGATGTTGATCGGCATCATGTGGGCAGGATCGGCCGAGGTGTAGGAGATGGCGCCCTCGGTGATACCGCAGCAACCCATGACGACGGCACCGATACCCGCGTCCTGCTCCTCCTGGGTAAAGCGGTCGCGGAAGATGAGGGAAGCGAGGCCCGCGCCGACGGGCGGCAGGGTGACGGCGAGGGCGATAGGACCGAAGAACGCGCAGTTCTCGCCAGTGAGGACCGAGGTGCCCACGATGGCGACACCCGTGGAGTAGGCGACCTTGTTGATGGGCCCACCGAGGTCGAAGCAGATCATCGCGCCGCAGATAGCGCCGACGATGATGGCCGAGGCGCCGCTCATGGAGGTGAGCCACTCAGTCAGGGTGCTGAGCAGCCAGGCGCACGGGGTGCCGATTACGCAAATGGTGATTGTGCCCACAACGAGCGAGGTCACGATCGGGATGATCATGATGGACATAAGCGACTGCGTGGAATCAGGCAGCTTGATCTTCTTCAGCTCGCGGGCAAGAAGGCCGCAGAGGATGCCCGCGATCATGCCGCCGATGAAGCCGGAGCCCACGTTGACGGCGAGCTGGCCGCAGATGAGGCCGGGGGCGATGCCGGGACGGTCGGCGTAGGACGCAGCGATGTAGGCCGAGAGAACCGGGACCATGAGGCCGAGGCCGACGCCACCGATCTGGCTCAAAACGTCGATGACGACACTGGACGCCTCGACGGAGCCCGAGGTGGTGACCGAGTTCATAGAGAGCATCGTCGCGACGGCGTAGAGGATGCCGCCCGCCACGACCACGGGGATCATGTGCGACACGCCGTTCATGAGGTGCTGCTGGAACTCACCGGCCTTTGATTTTGCTGCCATTGCTTTCTTCCTTTCATCGGTGGGGATTCCGACTTGCGCTTGTTTGCGCGTGTTGATGCATACTATATGCATTTCCATTCCGATTCGGAAGATGTAATTCGGTTTTATTCCGATTTATGCAATTGTCTTCCGTTTACTGCCCAATCTTTGCCGCTCGCGGGAGACTAGCCCAAAAGCCGCGCAAAAGGCGCCGCGCCCCCAAAGCGCGCAAGTAGGAAAGCAATTTGGGGTTTGACGAGTAGACGATCGACTTGCGGTTGTAAAACCGCAGGTAGAAGAGTCGCGGCTTTTTGGATTACTCGGCAAGCACCGGATCGTCTTCCTACTTAGCAACGTTTTGCTCGCGGCAAACAAAAGAACGGCCCGCGGATGCGATTCCGCGGGCCGTTACGGCGTTGCGTTGACGAAGGGATTGTCCCCCTGTCTTATTCGCGTTCCCAGGTGGGCGGGACGGGGGCGTCGGGGGTGGACCAGGTGCCCAGAGGCGCGT
>CAZEHG010000002.1:0-35619 GCA_964512475.1 uncultured Atopobium sp. | reverse complement strand
CGGGGTGCATGTCTATGCCGAAAATTGAAAACGAGATCGTTCTGTTCGAGTCTTCTGATGCGCGGGTTTCCTTGCCGGTGAGTGTTGACGAGGAGACGGTTTGGCTGACTAAAGAGCAGATGGCTCTATTGTTCGACCGAGACAGGACGGTTATATCCAGGCACGTATCGAATGCGTACAGGGAAGGTGAGCTGGAGCGGGAGACAACCTGTGCAAATTTTGCACGGGTTCAAATGGAAGGCGATCGAAAGGTCGAGCGTGTTGTTGATCACTACAACCTCGACGTCATCATCTCCGTCGGGTACCGTGTCAAGTCGCGTCGCGGCGTTGAGTTTCGGCGCTGGGCCACGAGCGTGCTGCGGGAGTACATCCTCAAAGGGCATGTCGAGAACCGTCGGCGGCTTGAGCAGCTCGGGCAGATCGTACGCGTTATGGACCGTGTGCCGGAGTCGCTTGGAGCGTCGGACATCCTGGCTGTGGTCAAGGCATATACCGGAGCGCTCGACTTGCTCGACGACTACGACCATCAGCGTGTTGAGAAGCCCAAGAGCGATGCCCGGGCTGCGCACGTCTTGACCTACGACGAGTGCCGCAAGCTGATCGATTCTATGCGTTTCTCCGGTGAGAGCGACCTGTTCGGTGTGGAGAAGGACGGCTCGTTCAAGTCGAGTATTGCGGCTATTTACCAGGGGTTCGATGGGCGCGATCTATATCCGAGCCTTGAGGAGAAGGCTGCGAACCTGCTCTACTTCGTAACGAAGAACCATTCATTCCTCGATGGCAACAAGCGCATCGCGGCGGCGATGTTTCTGTACTTTCTCGATATGAACGGGGCGCTGTGGGTCGAGGGCCAAAAGCGGGTGCCCGACAGCGTGCTCGTTGCCGTGACGATCATGGTCGCGGAGTCGAATCCTAAGGAGAAGGAGGCCATGGTTGCCCTCGTCATGAGCTTCCTGACTACGGGCTGATCGGGTCAAAATGCAACCTGGGGCCCGCCCCCGCCGCGTTTCTTCTTGGGCTCAGCGCGCCCCCGTGCTTCGCGCGGGGGCGCTCGCTTACGCGAAATCGCCCAAGAAGAAATGCGGCGGGGGGCGGGCTTCGTTGTTTTCACCCGGCCAAGGGTCGCCGTGCAAGGTTCCAAGAACGGGGGGCTCGCGTCGCTGCGCTCGCTCGCCTCGAGGACGGGAGGCATTCTTTCTCCTGGCCCGTTGCCTTGCTGCTGGGGGCTCGCGTCGCTTCGCTCGCTCGCCTCAAGGACGGGAGGCTTTCTTTCTCCTGAGCCGTTGCCTTGCTGAGGGGGCGGCTCGCGTCGCTGCGCTTGCTCGCCTCGGCTGCGGGAGGCTTTCGTGCTCGTGGCTTCTCGCCTTGCTGAGGGGCGGCTCGCGTCGCTGCGCTCGCTCGTCGGCTGGGACGGGAGGCCTTCATTCTCGTGGCCTTGCTGTGTTGTGGCGCTGCGGTTCAGCCGCCGCAAAATTGGCGGCGGTTCATAATGAATAAGGAATCTGGGGTTGTTCCCATATCCACGATTTGTGAGGTGGTGTGCATGGCTACGGCAAGGGATTGCGTGCTTGGGCAGGCGGTGGGCGATGCGCTCGGGGTGCCGTATGAGTTCATGCGGCGCGACTCGTTTGAGTGCACGGATATGGTGGGGCACGGGACGCATGGCCAGCCGGCGGGAACGTGGAGCGACGACACCTCGATGACGCTCGCGATTCTTGACAGCTACCGCGTGCTGGGCCGTATTGATACAGCGGACATCCGCTCCAGGTTCCGCGATTGGTTCGAGAACGACGCCTACACCTGCGACCATCTCTTCGACATCGGCAACGCCACCGCTTCGGCGCTGCGTCTTGGCCATGGCCTGGCGGGGGAGCGCGACAACGGCAACGGCTCGCTCATGCGCACGGTCCCGCTCGCCTTCACGTCGGCGACCGACGACGAGGTCCGCGCCGTTTCCGCTATCACGCACGCGCACCCCATCTCGACCGAGGCCTGCGTCCGCATGGTCCACGCCGCCCGAGACCTCATCGCCGGCGCGCCTGCGCGCGATGTCGCCGCTGCTTACGGCGTCGACGCGAATAAGCCCCGCAACGAGGTCCGATCATCTGGCTTCGTCCTCGACACCTTCGACGCCGCCCTCTGGTGTCTTGCCAACACCTCGACCTACGCCGATTGCGTCCTTACGGCCGTCAACCTCGGCGACGACACCGACACTACCGCCGCCGTGGCCGGCGCCCTCGCCGGCATCCTCTACGGCGAGCAATCCATTCCCGCCCCCTGGCTAAACCGCCTACGCGCCAAGGCGATGATCCTCTCCTGTCTCCCCATCCTGTAGACGCCCGCCGCCGCCCACGCCCCAAGCAAATGGCCCTCACATCTCCAACAACCTTGCGAGCGGTCCTGCGAGAAGTCGACTTGTGAGCTTTCCCGCGCTCCTCGCCCTCCCGAATCGCAAGGCGCGGCCCCGTGTTTCTGCGATTTCGCGCAGCGAGCGAGCAACGCGAGCGCTGAGCGGAAACACGGGGCCGCGCCTTGCGATTCGGGAGGGCCGACGGTGTGCCAAAAGAAAGTTCCCCAAGTCGAACTATTTGCCCGCTCCCCCTTGCGTCTGTTTGGAGTTAGCGGTACGTTACTCCTTGGATATTTTGTTTACGTAGGCCAACTTCCGAGCGACGAGCGGTAGGATACCGTCCGTCAACGGATTAAAAGGAGGCACATATGTCCGAGGAGGCAATCATGAGCGGCGCAGGCATCAACGCCCAGGCTCCTGTCAGCATGGCCGGCGCGCTGCCCCTCGCCATGCTCGGCGAGGACGAGTGCGCCAAGGTCGTCAAGATCAAGGGCAGCTCCGAGCTTCGTAAGCACCTCTCCGATTTGGGCCTTGTCGAGGGCGCCGAGGTCAAGGTCATCTCCCGCGTCTCCGGCGACGTGATCGTCAACGTCAAGGGCGCGCGCCTCGCGCTCAACCGCACCATGTCGTCCCACGTCATGGTCTCTCTCTAGGTTCGATTCTTTGCCCCGTCGCTCGGGAAGGGCGCGGGGCAAAGTCGTGCGTTTTTTACAGGTGTCGGCTGCATGGGCCGGCAAAGAGAAAGGGTCTTATGGCAACTCTCAAGGATGTGAAGGTGGGCCAGAGCGCCAACGTCGCCAAGCTGAACGGCGCGGGCGCCCTCAAGCGCCGCATCATGGACATGGGCCTCACCAAGGGCACCCACGTCTACGTCAACAAGGTCGCCCCGCTCGGCGACCCGATCGAGATCACCGTCCGCGGCTACGAGCTCTCCATTCGTCTCGATGAGGCCGCCAACGTCGAGGTCACCGACATCGCCGACGGCCAGTAAGAAGGGACTCGCGAGGTTGGCGCGAGCCCCTTTTCAAGGGACTTCAAGTTACCTCTTTCTAACTCATTGACCTCGGGTTCCCTTAGTCATTGAGCACCTAATTGCACGATTCCAGAAAGGCTAGGAATGGCAGAACAGTTCATCGGTCTCGCAGGCAACCCCAACTGCGGCAAGACCACCCTCTTCAACGAGCTCACCGGCTCCAACGGCTACGTCGGCAACTGGCCCGGCGTCACCGTCGAGAAGAAGCAGGCCAAGTGGCGCGGCGACAAGGACGTCACCTTCGTCGACCTGCCGGGCATCTACTCGCTCTCCCCGTACACCCCCGAGGAGGTCGTTTCCCGCGACTACATCGTCAACGAGCGCCCCGATTCCATCATCGACCTCATCGACGTGACCAACCTCGAGCGCAACCTCTACCTCGCCACCCAGATTCTCGAGGCCGGCCGTCCGGTCGTCGTGGGCCTCAACATGTGCGACCTGCTCAAGGAGCGCGGCGACCAGGTCGACGTCGCCAAGCTCTCCGAGCGCCTCGGCTGCCCCGTCGTCGAGGTTTCCGCCCTGCACAACACCAACGTGGACGGGCTCGTGAAGGCCGCCCGCGAGGCCACCAAGCCCGCGACCGGCACCAAGTGCTTCTCCGCCGAGGTCGAGGACGCCCTGTCAAGAATCGCCGAGAAGATCTCCGGCAACTGCGACGCCGACCTGGTGCGCTGGTACTCCATCAAGGTCTTCGAGCGCGACGCCGAGGCCATCAAGCCGCTGAACCTCACCTCCGAGCAGCTCGCCGCCATGGAGCCCGTCATCGAGGCCGTGGAGAAGTCCCGCGACGACGACTCCGAGTCCATCATCACCTCGGACCGCTACGACTGGATCTCCGAGACCATGGCCGCCTGCGTGGTCAAGGCCCCCAAGAAGCTCACCACCTCCGAGAAGATCGACAAGATCGTGACCAACCGCATCCTCGGTCTGCCGATCTTCGTCTGCGTCATGGTGCTCGTGTACTACATCGCCATCTCCACCGTGGGCACCGCTGCCACCGACTGGGTGAACGACAACCTCTTCGGCGACGGTTTCTTCTTCTTCAACTCCGCTTCCCAGGAGCAGTACGACGCCGATACCGAGGCTTGGACCGACGAGCACTATGCCGACCAGGTTTCCGGCTACCTTGCCGCCGCCCAGGAGGCCGGCGTGGTGACCGAGGAGTCCGGCGCCGAGGTCGCAGAGGCCGTCGACGGCCTCGTCGAGGAGCCGAACGATCCCACTAACCAGGCCATCGTCGAGGACTTCGCCGATTCCGTCAAGAAGGCCAACGTCGTGGCCACCGATGTCGTCATCACCGACGAGGACGGCAACGAGACCGACGAGACCATCGACTCCGTCGACTCCGAGGGCTTCCTCGCGGCCGTCGAGGGCCTGGGCGAGGAGCCCGCGATGTCCGACTACGACGGCTTCGTGCCCTCCGTGCCCGATGCCGTCGAGGGCTGGCTCACCGACGCCGGTGCCTCCGACATGGTCATCTCGCTCGTCAAGGACGGCATCATCGGCGGCGTCGGCTCCGTCCTGGGCTTCATCCCGCAGATGTTCGTCCTGTTCGTCCTGCTCTGCTTCCTTGAGGACTGCGGCTACATGTCCCGCGTCGCCTTCGTCATGGACCGCGTCTTCCGCCGCTTCGGCCTGTCCGGCAAGTCCTTCATCCCGATGCTGATCAGCTCCGGCTGCGGCGTCCCGGGCGTCCTGGCCACCAAGACCATCGAGAACGAGAAGGACCGCCGCATGACGGCCATGCTCACCACGATGATCCCCTGCGGCGCCAAGACCCCGATCATCGCCCTCGTCATGGGCGTCCTCATCGGCGGCTCCGACGCCTGGTGGGTTGCCCCGATGTTCTACTTCATGGGCATCGCCGCCATCATCATCTCGGCCATCATGCTGAAGAAGACCAAGCCCTTCCAGGGTGAGCCCGCTCCGTTCGTCATGGAGCTCCCGAACTACCACTTCCCGACGCTCAAGTCCTGGTGGCTGCACGTCTGGGAGCGCGTCTCTTCCTACATCAAGAAGGCCGCTACCATCATCTTCGCCGCTGCCGTCGTGGTCTGGTTCCTCTCCAACTTCGGCGTCGCCAGCTGGGACGGCGGCGACGGCGCCTTCGGCTTCCTGTCCGCTATGGACGGAGCCAGCGACGACTTCATGGACTACTCGCTGCTCGCCGCGATCGGCGGCTTCCTCGGCGTCATCTTCGCGCCCTTGGGCTGCGACTACTGGCAGGCCACCGCTGCTTCCATCAGCGCCCTGATCGCCAAGGAGAACCTCGTCTCCACCTTCGGCTCCCTCTACGGCCTCGGCGACGCCACCGAGAACTCCCTCACCATGTGGAGCGGCTTCGCGGCCATGTTCACCGACGCCTCCGGTGTCCTGCACGTCGGCGCCATGTGCGGCTTCGTCGCCTTCAACATGCTCGATGCTCCGTGCTTCGCCGCCATCGGCACCATCCGTCGCCAGATGGACGACTCCAAGTGGTTCTGGTTCGCCATCGCTTATCAGTGCATTTTCGGCTGGATTGTTGGCATGATCATCAACCAGCTCTGGGAGCTCTTCGTGCTCGGCAACTTCGGCGTCTGGACCGTCATCGCGTTTGTCGCTCTCGCTGGCATCTTGTTCCAGCTCTTCCGCCCCGCCCCCAAGTGGGACAAGAAGGACGACAAGATCGTCTCCGACCTTACGGAGGAGATCGCGTAGGTCTCGCCCTCGCATAAAAGCACCTGCATAATGGCTCGGATTCCCTGATCTCGACTGCAGGCAACGCGCCGCCGACGTTACCCCTTTCTTGCGCCGGCGGCGCGAGCATTATCGAGCGTTGGTTTGGAGTTGTCCCGTCCATGATCAGCCTCACCTCGCTTCACGAGTCCAAGTCCGGGCGCCCGGTCTCCGACCTCGGGTACGCGCGCGCCCTCGCCGTCGGCACGGGCGAGGGCGCCTCTCTCGGCAATCTGTTCGTGGGCGGCGAGGGCGGCGAGGGTGGCGAGGGTGGCGAGAAGCGCCGCGTGTTCGTGCGCTGCTGCCGGGGCTCCATGGACGTAGACGGCGAGAAGCTCAAGGTGGCGTTCCGCGACGAGTTCGGGCTGCCCGTCTACGAGTGGTACCGGCGCCTGAGGATGCTGCGCGCCTCCGAGATCCTGGGGGCGGGCGCGACGGGTGTCGCCTGCGTTGCCGCCGAGGTCGGCTATGCGAACGCGAGCAAGTTCGCGCGCGCCTTCACCGACTGCATGGGCGTCTCTCCCTCGGCCTACCGGGCGTTGTGATCCGTCCGACGCGACTTCCGCGGCCGGTCGCGGATGCCGCGACGCGCGTTCGGCGGGGGAGAGAAGCGCCCTTCTGCCTCCCTCGCACGAGTTATCTGCGGTTGATGTTAGCTGCGGCTCGTCTGAATGGAGCCGTGCGCCTTGCGGCGGGCTTGCCGCGTCATAATGGTTTCTTGACAGTTCGTTTACGCACAATCGTTTGGAGCACATCATGAAGACTGGTTGGTTCGTCGCTATGGGAGCCGCCGCTGCGGGTGCCGTCGCCGGCCTCGCCTCTTCGGGCATCCTGCATAAAGCGCCGTCGCCACCGCCCGCGCCGGCATGAAGGTCGCCGACGCCGTGACCGCCGAGACCCAGGCCATCGTGGACGACGCCAACGACGTCGCCGCCGAGGCCCGTCGCCAGGCAAAGATCGACGCCGCCGTGGCCGACCGCCTAGCCGCCCTTGAGGCCGAGATCCGCGCCGAGGTCACCGCGAAGGTCGACGCCGAGGGTGCCGAGGCCTAAGCATGGTCTTCGACATCGTGTCGGAGCTTCCCGGAAGGCTTCGCCTGCGGTGCGGCCGCAACCTCTTCACCGACGAAGAGGCGCGCGGCGTCGCGTACGAGATCATGGGCCTCGACGGTGTCCGCACCGCCGAGGTCCATCCTTCTGTAGGCTCCATCCTCATAACGTTCGAGCCGCCCGCGCGCGACGCGGTCCTCGACGCCGTGCGGGCCCTCGACCCGCTTAACCTTCCCGTTGCCGAGGTCGGCCTCGGCACCCGCGAGGGCGCGCTCGAGATCAGCCTCGAGAACAACCGCTTCCAGGTGGAGGTGGGCAACCTCATCGCCTGGCGCGTAATCAAGCGCGTGCTTCTCCCCACGCCGGTCCGCGCCGCCGTCACCTGTGTGCACGCCGTCGGCTACGTGATCGAGGGCCTGCGGCACCTGATGCGCGGCGAGGTCACGGTCGAGGTGCTCGACGCCACGGCCATCGCGGTCTCGTGCCTGCGCCGGCAGTTCGCCGAGGCCGGCACCATCAGCTTCCTGCTCTCGCTCTCGGGCCTCATGGAGGAGCATGTCCAGTCGCGCGCCCACCTGGCGCTGCGCGACGGCATGATCGCGCGCTCCGAGTCCGTGTGGGTCGTGGTCGACGGCCAGGATGTGCAGGTCCGCACCGAGGACGTCCGCCGCGGCATGGTGCTGCGCCTGGGCGCCGGGCAGGTCCTGCCCGTGGACGGCGTGGTCGTCGAGGGCGCTGGCGAGATAGACGAGTCCTCGATGACCGGCGAGGGCGAGGCCGCGCTTGTGCGCAAGGAGGCCGGCTCCACCGTCTACGCAGGCACCGCCCTCGAGGACGGCGACCTCAAGGTGAGCGTCACCGCGCCGCCGGGCTGCGCGCGCATCGACGGGATCGTGAGCATGGTCGAGGTGTCGAGCGAGCTCAAGGCCGGCGTCCAGTCGCGCGCCGAGAAGCTCGCCGACGGCCTCGTGCCCTATAGCTTCCTGGCCTTCTTCGGCATCCTCGCGCTTACCCGCAACCTCAACAAAGCCATGGCCGTCCTCATGGTGGACTACTCCTGCGCCATCAAGCTCTCCACGCCGTTGGCCGTGATGAGCGCCATGGACGAGGCCGCGCGCCACGGGTTCACCGTGCGCGGCGGCAAGTACCTCGAGGCGCTCGCCGCAGCCGACACCATCGTCTTCGACAAGACAGGCACGCTCACGAACGCGACGCCCACGGTGAGCCGCGTGATCAGCTGCTCCGAGGCTACCGAGGAGGATATCCTGTGCCTCTCCGCCTGCATCGAGGAGCACTTCCCCCACAGCATGGCGCGCGCCATCGTGGCCGAGGCCCGGTCGCGCGGCCTCGTGCACGAGCGCGAGCTCCACGCCGAGGTCCGCTACGTGGTGGCCCACGGCATCGCAACCCGCGTGGGGGTCGACGACGTGTGCATCGGCAGCTCCCACTTCGTCTTCGAGGACGAGGGGGTCGAGAAGCCCGCGGGGCTGGACGACCTTCTTGCCAGCGAGACCGGGGCATCGTCCACGGTCTTCATCGCGAAGAACCGCGCGCTGCTCGGCTGCATCTGCATCAGTGACCCGCCGCGCGCCGAGGCCAGGCGCGTCCTGCGGGAGCTCCGCGCGCTCGGCTTTACGAACCTCGTGATGATCACGGGGGACTCGGAATCCTGCGCCAAGCACGTGGCCGCCGACCTGCGCCTGGACGGCTACTTCGCCCAGGTCCTGCCCGAGGACAAGGCCTCCCACGTGCAGCGACTCAAGGACGAGGGCCATATGGTGGTCATGGTCGGCGACGGCATCAACGACTCGCCGGCGCTCGCCGCGGCCGACGTCTCGGTTGCCATGTCCGACGCGAGCGACATCGCCCGCGCCGTGGCCGACGTGCTCGTGCACGGCTCGTCGCTCGAGTCGCTCGTGACCATGCGCGTGCTCGCGCAGCGGCTCATGGGCCGCATCCACGGTGACTATCGTTTTATCGTCGGGTTCAACTCCGCGTTAATCGCCGCCGGCGTGGCGTCGCTTATGCCCATCACCACGGCCGCGTACCTGCACAACGCGTCGACTCTGGCGATCGCCGGTCTGAACACGACGCCGCTGCTCGATCGTCCTTACCTGGACAGCGGGCGGGATTCTCGCCTTGCGAGGCGCCCGGCGCTCCCCACGACCGCGGTTGCCTAAGCTCCGTTGCCTGTGTTCTGCCGTTCGTTTGAGCGTTGTTTTTGCGTCCTCTCGCTCGATTCCCGAGCGAGAGGACGTCCGTTTCGGGCGCTTACGGCCCAAACGACCCTGGTTTGTGGTGCCTGAACTCGCATAAGCCGACTTTTGCACGACTTGCTGCGAAGGTAGGCAGTATAGCCCTTATCTAAGGTCATGTATTCCCAGCTGAGATCTGATGTTTCCGAGCCAATACTCCCCGTCTTTGAATTAAGTCGTGCAAAAGTCGAAGTTGGGTTTCGGGGAGCCTGGCAAGCGGGGCGTCGCCCTAGCTCGCCGGCATCAACGGGGCGACCCGCGCCGTCGTTCTTTACGCTCCGACGAGCAGGGCCGCGTCGAGCGCGGTCACGACTGTCCCGATGGCCACGAGAACGGCGCGCAGGGCCGGCGAGTTCGCGTGGCGGCCCATCACACGCCGCGAGCTCGTGAGGCCGATGAGCAGGAACACCGTTACGGGCAGTTGGAGCGAGAGAAGCGCCTGGCTCCACACGAGCCCCGCGAACGAGTCCTCGACCGCGAGGCACGCGCCAAGTGCCCCCGCGAAGCAGAGCGCCACGCCGACCGATGAGTGCCGGTCGTGGATGTCGTACTCCTCGCCGAACATGCCCGCGCTGATCGTGCCCGCCGCCATGCCGGCTGTCACGCTGCTCGAGAGCCCGGCGAAGAGGAGCGCCGCGGCGAAGATCGCGGAGCTCGCGGTTCCGAGGATTGGGGAGAGCGTGGCCGCGGCCGCGGCGAGGTCGTCGACCACGATGCCCCGCGCGTAAAAGGTGGTCGCCGCGAGGACGACCATCGCCGAATTGATTGCCCAACCGATGCCCATCGAGAAGAGCGTGTCGAAGAGCTCGTAGCGCAGGCGCTCCTCGACGACGTCGTCGCCTTGCTGCTCGAAGTGTGAGGCCTGGACCACCTCGGAGTGGAGGAAGAGGTTGTGCGGCATGACGACGGCTCCGAGCACGCTCGTGACGACGGCGACAGAGCCTTCAGGCGCCGTCGGCGTGACCCATCCCGCCGCCGCGGCGCCCCAGTCGACCTCAACGAGCGCGAGTTCGGACAAGAAGGACAGCCCGACGATGCTCACGAACGCAATGATCCAGCGCTCGATTCGCTTGTACGAGCTGGAGAAGAGCATGGCGAGGGAGGCTGCCGCCACGATCGCGCAGCCGGCGCGCAGCGGCAGACCGAAGAGCATCTGCAGGGCGATGCCGCCGCCGAGCACCTCCGCCATGGCGGTGGCGACGGTGGCGAGGTAGGCGGACGCGAGCACGGCGCGACCAGCCATGCGGGGGAGATGGCGCGTGGTCGCCTCGGCCAGGCACATGCCCGTGGCGATGCCCAGGTGGGCCGCGTTGTGCTGCAGGAGAATGAGCATGATTGTGGAGAGCGTGACGACCCAGAGCAGCGAATAGCCGAACTGTGAGCCGGCGGCCATGTTGGAGGCCCAGTTGCCGGGGTCGATGAAGCCGACGGTCACGAGCAGGCCCGGGCCGATGTGGCGGAGGATCTCCAGGCCGCCGTGGCCCCCGGTCTTCTTGCCGCCGAACTGTTTGCGCAGGTAATCAAGCATAGGGACTCTTCTCTGTGCGTTGGGATCTATGAAGTTAACCCAGGTTAACAGTAGCACTGGCGGATGACGCGGAACACGAGGGTCTCTCAGCTCCTTAATTCCTACCTAACTGAGGGCATTTATGTGCATTATGTGTTAGCCATGGTTTACACTTCCAGTTAACCTAAGTGAACTTATTCTAATCACAACACACGATGCACCGCACAGCGCCCCCCTCACGCGAGCGGTCCTCCGGTGGAGCGAGTGCCCCCACACGAGCTCCCTCAGGTATCCGGGCATCATGATGTCAACTTCGCCGCAGGCGGCAAGCGGACCCTCTCCCCGCGACCGCATTGAGGCAAAGGCAGCGCCGTCGGTCTCCCAGGGCCGGCGGCGTTTTTGCGTTTCCCTCTCCCTTCTCTCTCAAGTTCGGAAGGCTTCCAAACTTCAGAAGGCTTCCGAACTTTGATTTCAGGTTGTATATCCGCAGATAGATGCCGTGCGACAAATGCGTATCGCCTGAGTCTCGAGTTTGGAAGGCTTCCGAACTCGAGGGAGGGGTCCAGACGCCGGGGAAGTTTCCCATTGCATGAGAGTTAGCCATGGTGTACTCTGTCTTCGGAAAGAAGTAAACCAGGGCTTACTAAACGGACGACGCACGCGATGCGTGCGGCAAGAAGGGATGGAGGTGCGCGATGGGACAGGGGATCGACGGCTGCGTGGTCGATCCGCGTGAGGCGACCTCGATGGAGGAGCGCGTCGAGTCGGAGTTCGTGCGCACCCTTGTGGCGCAGGCCGGCCTCGTGATCTCGGGCCATAAGCCGGCCGCCGTCTTCGGCTTCACGCCCCGCGCGTGGAAGACGGGTGACGCCCACCGCAAGCGTATGCTCTCGGCCCAGCTCTACTCGCTGTATGCCGAGAAGACCGCTGAGTACGGGTGCGCCTCGCCTGGCTGGCTTCGCGCGGCGAGGGCTGTATGCTGCTCGCCTGGCGCCCCTCGCAGGTCGAAGGGCTTCTTTCCGGCGAAGAGAACCGCGCCTTCCTCGCGCAGGCGGGCCTGCCGGGCACGGACACGGAGTGCGACGCCCTCGTGGCCGCGCTCATCTCTCGCCTGCGGTCGTACTACGCAGGCCGCGCCGACTTCCCGCACGAGGTCGGGCTCATCCTCGGCTACCCGGTCGAGGACGTCCGCGGCTTCATGGCCGACGGCGGCCGCGGCGCGAAAGCGGTCGGCCGCTGGCGCTGCTACGGCGACGTTCGCGCCGCGCGAGCCCGCTTCGAGGAGCTCGGGCGTGAGGTGCTCCGCTGCAAACGTCTATATTCCGAGGGCGTTCCCATGAGGGAGCTCCTGCGGATGTGGGCAGCCTGAGGAAATAAACACCAGGTCGTAGAAGGTGCCCGCAAGGGCCATACGAAGGAGGGTTTCCCTTATGAGCAAGATCGCGGTCGTTTACTGGACCGGCACCGGCAACACCGAGGCCATGGCCAACTCCGTCGTCGACGGCGCCGCCGCCGCGGGCGCCGAGGCCAAGGCCGTCCTCGTCTCCGAGTTCTCCGCCGACGACGTGGCCGCCTACGACGCGCTGGCCTTCGGCTGCCCTGCGATGGGCGCCGAGGAACTCGAGTCCGATGAGTTCGAGCCGGTCTGGGAGGCCTGCAAGGACGTCCTCGGCGAGAAGCCCGTCGCGCTGTTCGGCTCCTACGGCTGGGGCGGCGGCGAGTGGATGGACTCCTGGAAGGACGACGCCGAGGCCGCCGGCCTCAAGGTCGTCGACGCGCTCATCGCCAACGAGTCCCCCGACGACGAGGCCGTGGAGGCTTGCGAGGCCCTCGGCCGCGCGCTCGCCGAGGCATAGCCCCGACGCAGCTCGTGAGCTGCACTTCGTTTAACCCTGCCTGACGCGGTGGACCCTCTCCCCGCCGCCTAAGGCCGTCCCAAGCGCCGCCTGCCACCCCTCAGCAGGCGGCACGTTTCTTTGTCGCGTGGGCGAGAAGGGCCGGTCGGTTGCGCAGGTAAGAGGAGCCGGGCGGCCGCACGAACCTGCCGGCCGCGCGGGGCGCGCGCCCCCCGCCGGCCCCGCCGACCAACCCGCGTCCGCAACGCCCACCCGGACCGCTATCATAGGAAACGGAAAACCTGACAGCTCGGGGGAGACCCCGGCAACAACCCCCGAAAGGCCCCAACCACTGTGCGCAAGCTCATAGAACAGTTCCTCAAGTTCGGCGTCGTCGGCGCCATCGCCTTCTGCATCGACTACGGCGTCCTCATGCTCCTCTCCCAGGGGCTCGGCTGGGATCCCGTCCTCTCCGCCGCCATCTCGTTCTGCGTGAGCGTGATCTTCAATTACCTCGCGTCCATGAAGTACGTCTTCCAGCGCCGTGACGACATAAGCCGCCAGCGCGAGTTCGTCGTCTTCATCGCGCTTTCCGCCGTCGGCCTCGGCATCAACGAGCTCGTCATGCTCGCCGGCACGGTCACCCTCGGCTCCGGCGCCCTCGCCGTCACCTTCACCAAGCTCGTGGCCACTGCCGTGGTCATGGTCTGGAACTTCCTTAGCCGGAAGAAGTGGCTGGAGGCGAAGTAGGGGAGTATACGGGCACATTGACGTTAGAGACGTCATTCATATTGGGGTATCAAAATGTTAAACGTTTACTTCGGCGATATGCCCGATGCGATTTACAACACCGCCGTTTATTTCAAGAACACCTATCGCGACCAGTGGATCACAAACGACTACAGCGTGAGGATGATCAAAGACGTCGATCGTTCGGATGTGGTTGACGCGGGCCTGATTCAAAGCCCGGTCCTGGGACCCATCACCCCGCTTCAGTTGTCTGGCGGCGTAAAAACGCTTCTTCTCATCAAGTTCGATCGGGTCCATGTGTTTAATGCTTCCACCTGCGGGGATAACTGCGCAAAGTGGATTCTTGATATGGCCAAGAAACGAAAGGTCCTCATCAATCTTTACCACGTTATGGATTTTGGTGCGGATGACTTCAAGATTCGCGTAGCCAACAGCGGGGTTATTGCACATAACATGGCGGAACTCATTCACGAGTCGATTCCGTATCTTTAGGAGCCAACGTTGAGAGGATCCTTCGAGGTTAACGTCTCGCGCAGGCGTGGCACGAAATATCGCTTCACCATTCGTCGCAACATCACGATTGTCCGTGGTGACAGCGGCACGGGGAAGACAACGCTCTATGAGATGATCGCTGATCACACGAGGCTTGGCGAGCAGTCCGGCGTAACCGTTCAGTGCGAGTGTCCCTGCGTCGCGCTTACCGATAGCGATTGGAAGTCCCAACTATCGGCCTTTGAGAACTCGATCGTCTTCATTGACGAAGGTCTCAGGGATCTCCTTTCGCATGATTTCGCGAAGGCAATCGAAGGCTCCTCGAATTACTATGTCATCATTACCAGGGCAGATTTGCCTGCGCTGCCCTACAGCGTCAACGAGATTTATCGAATAAAGACGAGCGGTAAGTTCCATTCCCTTGTCCCGCTCTACGTCGATCGAGGCGGCTACAGGTACTCGCTCTACAAGGCTTTACCCAAACGCGATTTTGACGTCTTGCTGACCGAGGATAGTCGCTCTGGCCATCAATTCTTTGAGCGAAGGCTTAAGGAATCAGGAATTGATTGCGAAGCCGCTGGCTCAAATGCCAATGTCTTGAATTGGCTTGATAGGCATGCGGAAGAAGCCATATTCGTTATTGCTGATGGAGCGGCGTTCGGGGCTTATGCCGATCGAGTCTTTAAGATTCAGGGGCTCCGCCGGGACTCCCTTGTCGTTTGCTTGCCGGAGTCGTTCGAATGGCTTCTGCTCAAAGCTGGGATTGTCAAGTCTAATGCTGTAGAGGAGGCGCTCAGCAATCCAGGCCAGGTCATCGAGAGCTCCGAGTATGTAAGCTGGGAACGGTTCTTCACGGATTTGGTAAAGAAAGAAACTGCCGGGACACCTTTTGCCTACAAGAAATCAGAGCTGGGCGAGGCTTACTCCGTCGAGAAACACGCCGCGAAGGTTATGGCGCTCATCGCTTGCAGAAATGTTCGCTGATGCTCGTTGGCTAAGAAACCGCGCCTCTTCACCGTCATCAGGATGGAGAGGCGCGGCTATCAGTTCTTGGTGTTGGTTAACCCTAGATCTCGATCTTGGCACCCATGAGCTTGACGAACTCGCGGACGATGGCGGTGTCGCCGGGCCAGGCGGGCGAGGTCACGAGGTTCTTGTCCACGACGGCCTCGGAGGCGTCGACGGGCACGTACTCGCCACCAGCGAGCGTGATGTCGGGGCCGACGGCGGGGTAGGCGGTCGCCTTGTAACCCTTGAGGACGCCGGCGGCGGTGAGGACCTGCGGGCCGTGGCAAATCGCTGCCACAGGCTTCTTCGCAGCGAAGAACTCGCGGACGATCTCGAGCACGCGCTCGTTCAAGCGGATGTACTCGGGCGCGCGGCCGCCGGTGATAAAGAGACCTTCGTAGTCGGCGGTGTCCACGGCATCGAAGTCGGCCGTGAGCGCGAAGTTGTGGCCGCGCAGCTCGGTATAGGTCTGCTCGCCGAGGAAGTCGTGGACGGCGGTGGCCACGGTGTCGCCGGCCTTCTTGTCCGGGCAGACGGCGTCGACCTGGTAGCCGAGGACGGACAGCGCCTGGAACGGGACCATCGTCTCGTAATCCTCAGTGAAGTCGCCGCACAGAAGAAGCACTTTCTTGGCCATGGGAGGCTCCTTTCGGTTGGGGTTGCTCAAACACGCTCAAACCAACCTAACCCAGCGGCCTTTCCAGGGGCCGAGCCTTTCGGTGGAAGGCGGGGCGACGGAGGTGGGCGAGCCGCGGCCGTGTGGCCTTTCCTTCGGAAGACGATTTGCTACGGGGATTATGTGACTTTCGTTGAGGTAGGCTAAACTATCCCTGAATGGGCCGGGGTCACACCGGGCCACGCATCAACGCAGCCTAAATACACTCAACAAGTGCCTGATATTTAGTTAACCGATTAGTTGACGGTTCCGCCGGTCGGCGGCCCGCCAGTTAGTTGTATCGGAGGGCGTAAGTGATATTCAAGGACAAGAACCCCAGCGTCTTCGCCGGGCTCGTGGCCGCGCTGGGCGTGAGCGCCGTGCTCGTGGCCCCCGACGTCGTCATCGCCGAGGAGGTCCAGGCCGCCCTGGTGCCCGACCAGGCGGTCTCCGCCGCCTCTGCGCAGGGCCAGGAAGCCGAGGAGACCGGCGAGGGCGAGAAGTCGGCCGTCGTGCCTGTCGCTGACTCCGACGAGGGCGAGAAGGGCGCCGTCAACGACGCGGACGCCGATGCCGACGAGGACGCCGGGCTCGACGCGGGCGCCGACAAGGGCGCCGCCGACGCCGACTCCAAGGAGGCCGATGTCGAGAAGGACGCCGACGACGAGGCTTCCGGCGTTAGGGATCCCAACGCCGAGGTCTCCGACTCCAAGAAGAGCGCCGCCGACCTCGCCGCCGTCTCCGACGATATCGACTCGAACAAGGTCTCCTATAAGGATGAGTGGGTCAAGGCCTCCGACGGCTCCTACACCTGGTACGGCGCCGACGGAGAGCAGGTCGTCTCCGGCTGGGTCGTCACCGACAAGGACCTCGACAACAAGACGGGCGGCCTGCAGCGCTACTGGATCAAGGACACCGGCTACCTCGCCATGAGCGAGCTGCTCTCCTTCGGGGACTTCTGGTCCTACGCCACCGCGTACGGCTACGTCGTGCGCGGCAAGCACACCGTCGTCGACGCGGACGGCAACACCCTCGTCTACCTCGCCGACAACGACGGCAGGCTGGAGAGCGCCGGCTGGCACGTGACATCAGCCTACGGCGACGGCCTGCAGCGCTACTACGTCGAGTCCGACACCCACTCGGCACGCGTGGGCTACTCCGAGAGCGGCTACGCCCACTACACCACCTCGGCCGGCTACGTCCTGCGCGGCGCCGGCTCCGCCTCCGACGGCAACATGTACTACGCCGGCAACGACGGCGCCCTCAAGGAGTCCGGCTGGCTCGTCACCACCGGCTTCGGCCAGGGCCTCCAGCGCTACTGGCTCGCCGACTACAAGGTGGCCTCCGAGGGCGTCTACCAGACCGGCGCCTCCTCCTGGACCTACGCCACCTCGGCCGGCTACGTCCTGCGCGGCGCGCTCACCAAGGGCGCGCTCGTCTACCTCGCCGACAACGACGGCCTGCTCGCCGGCGGCGCCAAGGGCGGCTGGGTCGTGAGCTCCGCCTACGGCCAGGGCCTGCAGCGCTACTGGATCGAGGCGGATAAGCACGCCGCCCAGGTCGGCTACTCGACGGACGGCTACGCCCACTACACCACGAGTAGCGGCTACGTCCTGCGCGGCGCGCTCAAGGCGCCCGACGGCAGCATGTACTACGCCGACAACGACGGCAGGCTCCAGGAGTCGGGCTGGCTTGTGACCTCCGCCTACGGCCAGGGCCTGCAGCGCTACTGGCTCGCCGACTACAAGGTGGCCTCCGAGGGCCTCTACCAGACCGGTGCCTCCTCCTGGACCTATGCCACGGCCAATGGCTACGTCCTGCGCGGCAAGTACGCCTACGGCAGGATTGTCTACCTCGCCGACAACGACGGACTGCTGGCCGGCGGCGCCAAGGGCGGCTGGGTCGTCAGCTCCGCCTACGGCCAGGGCCTGCAGCGCTACTGGATTGACCCCGTCAAGCACGCCGCCATCGCCGGCTACGACGACGCCTCCACCTACGAGGAGCTCGGCAACTACGCGCACTTCACCACCGAGGACGGCTACGTCCTGCGCGGTGTCCAGTACCTCAAGGACGCGGGCCGCGTCTACCTCGGCGACAACGACGGCCGCCTTGCCCGCGGCTCGGGCGCCGACGGCATCGGCTGGCTCGTGACCGACGCCTACGGACAGGGCCTGCAGCGCTACTGGATCGAGTACGGCGGCTGGGCCCAGGTCGGCTTCTCCGAGAGCGGCTACGCCCACTACACCACCGAGAACGGTTACGTCCTGCGCGGTGGCATGAAGGACTCCGCCGGCGACGTCTACTACGCCGACAACGACGGTAGGCTCCAAAAGTCGGGCTGGCGAGTGACTGCTGATATTACCGGTGTTATCGAGCGCTATTGGATGCAGGACTACAAGGCCGCGAAGAACACCTTCGTCAACGCCGGGAACGGCTGGTGGGCTTACTGCAAGAGCGACGGCACGGTGCTTCGCGGCACGGGTAAGGTCGACGGGAAAATCGTCCTCGCGGACAACGACGGCCGTCTCGCCGGTTCCGGCTGGGCTGTAAAGGACTACGGAAAGGGCCTGCAGCGCTACTACCTCGGTTCCATCTCCGGCGTTGGCTACGGCTACGCCCTGACCGGTTTCTTCCAGGCGGTGCTTGGTAGCTACGGCAACGTGTGGTTCTATGGCGACACCTCCTGGGGTTATGTCCTGCGCGGCAAGAACAACTTCTCGGGCACAGGCATGCTCATTTCCAACAACGAAGGTGTCCTCGCCGAGTCGCTGAACAGCAACGTCAAGGCCGGCATGGTCGTGACGAGCTCTCTCGGCGACGGTCTTCAACGCTACTATTTCGTCCAGAAGAACGGGCACTATTACGCGAAGACGGGAGTCTTCGAAGATGGTGGCAACCACTACTTCGGCGACGAGAGCGAGGGCTACCTCGTTCGCGGGAAGGTTCGCTACGGTAGCGGCATGATTGTGGCCGATAACGACGGTAAGTTGTTGTGGGGTGACAATGGGTCGTGGGCCGTCACCAGCCAGTTCGATAGCGCTATACAGCGCTACTATATCGTGACCATCGGCAAGGACGCTGCCGGTAACGAGATTCGCGGCGCCAAGGTCGGTTACTTCACCATCGGTCAGGACGAGTACTACGGCCGCGACGACCAGGGCTACGTTGTCCGCGGATACTGGACCGCGCCCGACGGTATGGTTTATTACGCCGACAACGACGGCAAGCTTGACATGTTCCGAGAAATCCGCTCCCGCATCTGGAGCTGGACGAGCGCCACGCGCTACCTGATCGTGGTCGACAGCGCTTCTTACCGCACGTTCATCTTCGAGGGCAGCCAGTATAACTGGAGGCTTAAGTACGCGTGGGACTGCGGCGTGTGGATGAGCGGCTACGGTCCTGAGCTCTACCACCACGACAGCTACGGCTGGTACAACGACTACACGGTCGGCGGAGACAACGCGTGCTACAACTACACGCGTTGGAAGGACGGCCGCAACAGCTACAAGGGCGGCTACCGCACGGACTACTATGCAGAGGACGACATCAAGTGGTTCACCGGCATCTGCCTTGACCTCGGCTTCCACTCGACCATCGGCTGGGAGGGCGGCTACAGCGACCCCAGCCAGCTGAGGGTCAATGTCTCCCACGGCTGCGTCCGCCTGCTCGAGAGCAACGCCAAGTGGATCTACGACAACTGCGGCATCGGCACCAGGGTCCGCTTCGCCTAGCTCCACCCTGCTCATCTCCACGGTGCGCCGCCCCGGTTTTCCGGTGCGGCGCACCTTCACGTGTTTACGCCGACCCCTAAGGAGGGCCCATGTCCACCGTATTCGTCACCTCGCTCGGCTCCGTCGCAGCGGACATCACCATCAAGACCCTGCGTCGCCTCGGCCACCGCATTATCGGCTCCGACATCAACCCGCGCGAGTACGTGGCCGATGCCATGGAGGTCGACGTCTTCTATCGCGCCCCGTACTCCGCCGACGTGGAGAATTACCTGACGTTCGTCGAGAAGGTCTGCGCCGAGCAGGGCGTCGACTACGTTTTCCCGATGACCGACGTGGACATCGACGTCTTCAACGCGAACCGTGAGCGCCTGGCGGCCACCGGCGCCGTCTTCTGTATGTCTCCGAAGTCGGCCCTCGACGTGATCCGCAACAAGAAGACCTTGGCCGAGTTCATCGACGCTCACTGCCCCGAGATCAAGACCATCGAGACCCGCCGTCTCGTAGATTGCCCGGAGAATCCCTTCGGCTATCCCGTGATCCTCAAGCCCTACGACGGCCGCAGCTCCATCGGCCTCTTCCGCGTCTACAGCCAGACCGACTGGGACGCCGCCATGAGCCAGATCGAGGAGCCTGAGCGCTACATCGTGCAGCCGTTCGTCGAGGGTCCTATTGTCATGACCGAGATGTGCCGCAACCCCGAGACCGGCACGTGCGTGGCCGTCACCCGCGAGGAGCTCGTGGAGACCGCCAATTACTGCGCCATCACCGTGCGTCACTACCAGGACGTCGAGCTCGAGGAGCGCTGCAAGAAGCTCGCGGCGGAGCTCGGCATCCGCGGCAGCGTCAACTTCGAGTGGATCCTCGACCCGCAGGGCACCTATCACTTCGTCGAGTGCAACCCGCGCTTCTCGGCCGGTGCCGAGTTCACCGTCATGGCCGGCTATGAGGTCGTGGCCAACCACCTGCGCTGCTTCCAGGGAAAGGAAATCGAGGACTTCACCTATCGCCACCAGCTGATCATTGCCCGTAAGTACGAGGAGTACATCACCAAGGTCTTCGAGGACTAGGAGAGAAGCTTGACCGTCACCGACTTCCTGTTCGACTTCTGCACCATGTCGGCCCTGCTCGTCCTGGCCAAGCTCCTTCGCCTGAAGATCAAGCTGTTCCAGAAGTTCTATATCCCGGCGCCGCTCATCGCGGGTTTCCTGGGTCTCTTTTTGGGCAAGCAGTTCCTGAACGTGCTGCCTTTCTCGGGCTCTATCGGCGACTATGCCGGCGTGCTTATTTCCGTTGTGTTCGGCACGATGTTCCTTGGGGATCGCCGTAAGGTCACGCTCAGGTCGATGCTCGACAGCGCGGGCGACTCGTTCTTCGTCAACGGCGCTGCCGAGATCGCGCAGTTCGGTCTCTTCATGGTTCTGGGCGCCTTCGTCCTTCCCGCCGTGTTCCCGGGCATCAACGACGCATTCGGCCTCATGGTTCCGGCGGGCTTCGCCGGCGGCCATGGCACGGCGGCGGCCATGGGCGGCGTCTTCGCCGAGGGGGGATGGGAGGACGCGGCCAGTATCGGCCAGACCTTCGCCACCATCGGCCTTCTGGGCGGCATCGTCCTCGGCGTGCTCGTGCTCAACATCGGCGTCCGCAGCGGCCAGACGCGCGTGCTCAAGAAGATCGAGGAGCTCCCCGAGGAGATGCGGACCGGCCTCAACCCGGTCGACTCCCATGAGACCCTTGGCCGCAACACCATCAACTCGATCTCCATGGACACGCTGACCTGGCATGCGTCGCTCGTGCTCCTGACCGCCGGCATGGCTTACGTGGTCAACGCCGGCCTCAAGGCTGTGCTCCCGCAGGTGGCGTTCCCCACCTACGGTATCGCCATCATCTGCGGCATCTTCGTCCAGGCAGCCCTGCGCGCCCTTAAGCTTGACGGCCACACGGACAAACAGGTGATCTCGCACATCGGCAGCTGCACGACCGACTATCTGGTCGCCTTCGGCGTCGCCTCGATCTCCATCAAGGTCGTCGTCCAGTTCGCGGTCCCCATCGTCGTGCTCTCCATCCTGGCGTTTGCGTGCGTGCTTTTCTGGCACTTCGTCGTCTGCGGCCGCTTCCTCAGGAACTGCTGGTTCGAGCGCGGCCTCTTCATCTTCGGTCAGTGCACGGGCGTTCTTGCCACCGGTATCCTGTTGCTGCGTGTCTCGGACCCCGAGTCGAGGACAGGCGCGCTCGGCGACTTCGGCCTCGTGTGGCTCTTCTTCTCACTCATCGACGCGGTGCTCGTGGCCTTCACACCGACGCTTGCCCTTGCCGGTCTGGGCGGCGTCACCGGCCTCGTGCTGCTCGCCGTTGCCGCCGCCTTCTTGCTGCTCTCTTGGAAGATGTTCGGCGTCCGCGGCTTCAACCAGGCCGGCGGCGTCCCGCAGGCGGAGTAACGCCACCGGTTTTCCGAGCTACCCGAAAGGTCGAACCATATGACGCATAAGCTGATGATCCTGGGGTCTACGAGCGAGTTCACGCCGCTGGTCCGCTGCGCCCAGCGTCGCGGCATCGCCGCGGTCTGCTGCGATGGCTATGCCGACGGCCCTGCGAAGAAGGTCGCCGACGAGCGCTATGACATCGACATCCACGATTACGACGCCATCGCCGACCTGGCGCGCCGCATCGGCGTGGACGGGATTATCAGCGCATTCTCGGATAACCTGCCCGAGCAGTGCGCCGCCATCGCGCCCAAGGCCGGCCTCGAGTTCTACCTGAGCGCCGAGCGTCTGGCCATCCTGCGCGACAAGAGCCGCATGAAGGCGATGTTCGAGGAGCTGGGCATCCCGTACCCGAAGACCGCGCTCGTGCGCAAGGCAACGCTCGAGCAGGACATCGCGGGCCTTGCGTTCCCGGTGGTTACCAAACCGCTCGATGGTTGGGGCTCACACGGCGTCTACGTGCTGCAGAACGCGGCCCAGGTGGCTGAGCGCTTTGACGAGGTGGCGTCCTACTCCTCGGGAGATGCCATCCTTGTGGAGGAGTTCAACGACGGCTACGAGCTCAACACCATGACGTGGGTCGTCGACGGCGAGCCTGTCGTGCTCGAGGTCGCCGATCGCGAGAAGACCCCGTCCGAGCCTTTTGCCATCCCGCACGTGAGCCGAATCTGCTACCCGAGCGTGCTCACAGACGTGGTCATCGACCAGGTGCGCGACATCGTCAGCAGCGTTGCCCGCTACGTGGGGCACGTGAACGGCCCGCTGTGCATGCAGTTCTTCTGGTCGCCGGAGCGCGGTATCCAAGTCTGCGAGTGCGCCGGGCGCGTTTTCGGCACGGAGCATGAGATGCTCGAGTACACCACCTACGGCCGCCTGACCGTCGAGGACCTGCTCATCGATACCGTTTATGAGCCGCAGCGCTTGAAGGAGCGCCTAGCGGGACATGACCCGCACCTGGACCGCACAGCATGCGGGCTCTTCTGGCACGGTAAAGAGGGCTCGGTCGCGAGTATGGGCGGTTTCCCTCAGGTCGGCGTCGACGAATGCGCGGCGGACACCCTCGAGTACTACGCACCCGGCGAAGTTATGCGTAAGGGGGCGCAGCCCTACGCCGTGCGCTCCTACATCACGGCACCTGCGCGCGACGAGCTTGACCGGCTGACCGATGGTTTCTTCTCGTCGGCGTACGCCCGTAACGAAAACGGGGAATCCTTGCTCTACGATAATGAGAGGATGGACTACCGCCGAGCGTTCGGAGATGCCTAGATGATCGATTTCAACGTCCCGCCCTACGTGGGCACCGAGATGGACTACGTCCGCGAGGCGGCCGAGGTCAACCACAAGATCTGCGGCGACGGGCCGTTCTCCCGCAAGTGCCATGCCTGGATGGAGGAGCGTTTCCGCGCCGAGAAGGTCCTTCTCACCACGTCCGGCACCGACGCGCTCGAGATGGCGGCGAACCTCTGCGGCCTCGAGCCCGGCGACGAGGTCATCATGCCGAGCTTCACCTTCTCCAGCACCGCGACGGCGTTCGTCTCCGTGGGCGCAAAGCTCGTGTTCGTCGACGTCCGCCCGGACACGATGAACATCGACGAGACGAAGATCGAGGCGGCCATCACCGACCGCACGCGCGTGATCGTGCCCGTGCACTACGCCGGCGTTGCCTGCGAGATGGATACCATCATCGAGATCGCGCGCCGCCACAACCTCATGGTCGTCGAGGACGCCGCCCAGGCCGTGATGAGCACATACAAGGGGCGTGCCCTCGGCACGATCGGCGATTTCGGCTGCTACAGCTTCCACGAGACCAAGAACTACTCGATGGGGGAGGGCGGCGCGATCGTCATCAACAACCCCGAGTACATCGACCGTGCCGAGATTATCCGCGAGAAGGGCACGAACCGCCAGCGCTTCTTCCGTGGGCAGGTCGATAAGTACACCTGGGTCGATTCCGGCTCCTCGTACCTGCAGAGCGACCTCAACGCGGCATATCTCTGGGCACAGCTCGAGTGCGCCGACAAGATCAACGACGACCGACTGGCGTCATGGGCTTTCTACTACGAGCAGCTGAAGCCGCTTGCCGATGCGGGCAAGATTGAGCTGCCGGTGGTTCCCGCCGGCTGCGTGCACAACGCCCATATGTTCTATCTTAAATGCGCTGACCTTGCTGAGCGCAGTGCACTGATCAAGCACCTGAAGGAACGCGGCGTGCTGGCCGTGTTCCACTACATCCCGCTCCACAGCTCGCCCGCCGGCGAGCGCTTCGGCCGCTTTGCGGGAGAGGACGTGTACACGACGGCCGAGTCTGACCGCCTGGTGCGCCTGCCCATGTACTACGGGCTCACCCGCGAGGACGCGCAGACGGTTGTGGACGCGGTTAGGGATTTCTTCGCGTAGGTAACCCTATTATTGAATGTAAAAGATTGTCCCTGACAATAGTTAAATAAGGATATCAACTGTTGTCAGTAGGCTTAGAGCTTGGACTTTATGAAACTCCACTTCAATTAGAAGGTTATGTCTCGCACAATCAATCTTGATTATTCAGGGGGCCATCATTTCTCTTTCGATTTGTATCTTTACCCATCACTATCACCCACAGCTGAGCGGCATTGCCAACTACGTTGACGGTCTCGCCCATGCGTTGGTGGCTCGCGGGAACCGAGTTATGGTCGTTACTAATGACTCGCGAAGTGTCGGTATTGGCAGCAGTGTAGAGGATGGACTGAGAATCCTGAGGCTCCCATGCTACCCCTTGCTCGACGGAAGGCTGCCGCTTCGTTCTTGATCATGGGTCGGCCTACCTCTCCTTTGGTCAGCCAATACTTTTGACATATTGGTGCGGCGATATGAGGATGCGATTACGGCTCGGGTCAAGTCCTACGCGCCTGTTTTTTATGGCGTCTCCTCTAAAAGTGTTGAGTGGCTTCGCCATTTTGAGATTTCTGCCAAAGGGGTACTGTCGAACTCTATTCACGTGGAAGAGTATCGCGACAAAGCATCTGCAAGAGACTTTCGCCGTGAGCTTGGTATTGCTACTGATGCGTTTATGATTGCCTTTTTGGGTCGCCTTATCCCCGAGAAAGGAATCACCTCTTTAATTGAGGCCTCACGCTCCGAGGAGCTGCGCGAGAGAGGTGCTGTCTTTGTCCTTGCGGGCGATGGGCCGCTTGCAGATGAGGTGAGAGTTTCTGCCGGCCCGTATTTGCAGTGGGTTGGCCGTTGCAGTTCTGAGGATGCCTCTGCGTTGTTGCAGCAGGCTGACGTTCTTTGCCTTCCAACGCGTTCTGAGGGTTTTTCCACTGTTCTGCTTGAGGCGTCTGCTTGTGGAACGCCGTCGATAGTTACGGATGTTGGTGGAGCTCGTGATGCCTATGATTCAGCCTATACGCGGTAGGCTGGATCAATCTCTTGGAGCTCGGCGAAGGAGTCGATCTCGATGATGTCGTTGGGGCTGCACTCGCGAACGTGCACGTCGTAGGAGTCGGCAAACAGTCGGCATGGGATGTCGTCCCAGAAGACCTGCTTGTTCTCGTTGCTAGCCTCAAAAGCAGCGGGCAAATCATGGGCGAGCTTCTCCCCATCCTCGGCGCTCCAGTAGGAGAGGCCCACCATCTGCCAACAGTTGCGTCCCAGGTCCTTGGCAAGCTTGGTGATTCGGCCGTCCTCGTTGACCTCAAAGTACCAGTCCTTAGTCTCCTTGACAGGGAAGCCCAGGTAGTTGCTTTGGTACTGATACTTGGAGATGTAACTAGGGTCCGTCAGGTAGAGATCGGATTCAAAGGCATAGGCGTTTGCGAAGCAGTCCTTGGCCGCTACGGCGGAGGAGATGTTGTTCGTCTCGTCGTAGATGGGGTTGTCGACGAAGGTCACCTGCGGGTAGTGCTTGAGCAGCACGTCAAACTCCTCGGCCAGGTAGCCACGGACGATGTAGATCTCCTCGATGCCGGCGGCGATCACCGCATCGAGCAGGCGCTCGATGAAGCGCTTGCCGTGTACGCGCACGAGCGGCTTGGGCGTGTTGACGGTGATGGGCAGCATGCGCGAGCCAAAGCCCGCGGCAAAGAAGACGGCGCGGCGCGCGCGGTGGGGCTCAAGCGCCATGAAGCCGGCCGTGGTTATGCGGGCGTTGAGCCCGTCGCCGGCGATGAGGCCCTCCTTTGCGAGCGCGGCCACGAGGCTCCAGTCCGCCTCCTCGGGCTTGCCGGCCTCCACGGCCACCAGCGCGTCGAACTCCGCGCGCGTGAGCTCGCGCGGCTCGCCCGCCACCTCGTCGATCATCTGGCGTGCGGCGGCGCCGAACTTCTTGGCGGCGTCGTACCAGATGCGTGTCCACTTGCCCACCGGGCTGCCCTTGCACTCCTTAAAGAGTGCCCAGACGTACCAGTACCAGCCCACCACGGCCACGCAGGCGATGCAGTGCAGGCGCTCCTCGTCGGTGGCCTCGCGGCCAAAGTAGAGCGGCAGCACACGAAGGGCGCGCTCCACGTCGTAGCCCGAGCCCTGTGCCACGAAGTTGCCGAAGTCGCAGCCGTAGTCGCCCATGGCGGCGTACTCCCAGTCGATGAGGCAGATCTGGTCGCCGTGGACGAGCAGGTTGGGGCCGTAGAAGTCGTTGTGGCAGAGCACGGGCTCGCCGGCGCCGGCGCGCATGGGGCCCACAAGCTCGCCGATCTTCTCGGCAAGGTCCTCAAAGTCGTTCGGCAGGGGCCAACGCTCCTGGTTGAGGAGGCGCCAGATCTTCTTGCCCTCCTCGTAGAAGTCGAACTTGTAGGGGGAGGTGGCGCCGCTCTTGTGGAGCGTGCGGGCAATCTCCAAGGCCCGGGCCACCTGCGCCTCGTCCGTGTAGTCAAACTCGGTGCAGTCGGGGATGAAGCGGCTGATCTTCCAGCCGCTCTTCGGGTCCTCGTAGATGAAGCTCGTGTCGAGCCCCAGCTCAGAAGCGGTCTTCAGCGCGAAGGTCTCCGCGCCGCGGTTGATGATCTCGTCCGTGCCGGCGCCCGGGTGGCGGTAGACGTAGCGGCCGCCCTTGCAGCTGAAGAGCACGGAGAGGTTGGTGAGGCCGGCGTCGAGCGGGCGCACGTCGGTGATGTCCTCGCGTCCGCACTCAAGCGTGCGGCAGATGTTGTCGAGGATGGCCGAGTCCACGTTCTCCATGAAGTCGGTGTCGAAGTCGCAGAGGTCGCCGAGGAAGTCGAACTCGTGGATGGCGTTCTCGTCGAGGACCTTGCGCGCGAACATGTGGAGCTCGTCCACGTGCTCGATGAAGATGGTCTCCCAGAGCTTGCCCTCGGTCTCGAGCAGGTAGTACTCCTCGTCGAGGATGTCGAGGTAAGCGGCGGCGAACTCGTGGTCGAGGTAGGCAGGGCCCTCCATGCGCCAGGCGTCCTCGCAGTCGCGGCGGGCGGCAACGATGAGGTCGTTCGCGCCCAGCTCAAAGGCCTGCTTGGCTCCCTTGCCGTGGGTGCGCACCGCGGTGCAGCAGGAGCGGTACTCATAGGCGTGGAAGAAGTTCTGCTCGTAGTACTGGTCTGCAGGGCAGACGTAGGTGTTGCCAAGGTGGTCGCGCGCGCTCCAGAGCGAGGCGTGGTTGTTGCGCGTGGCGTACTCGGTGGTCTGCACGAGCGTGACGCCGAGCTTGTCCTCCAGGTAGTAGAAGCTCTCCTTCATGGGGCCCACGACCACGTGGATGTCTTCCACGCCGGCCTCCTTGAGCTGGCGGATGAGGCGCTCGATCAGCACCTCGCCGCGCACGCGGAAGAGCGCCTTGGGGCGCTCGAAGGAGAGCGGCGCGAACCTGCGGCCGAGGCCCGCGGCAAGGATGACGGCGCCGCGCACGCGGTGGGGCTCGAGGGCCTCAAGGCCCGCCTCGGTCACCTGGAAGTCGTTCGTGACGAGGCCCTCGCTTAGCAGCTCGTTAAAGACCTTGTTGGTAGAGCCCAGGGAGACGCCGGCGTTCTCCGCAAGCTTGCGCTGGCTTGCGCAGGGCGTGGTGGCGATGGCGGAGAGGACGTTGAACTTGATGAGGGAGAGCATGGTGTCCCTTCTTCTGACGGGTTAGCCGGGCGTGCCGGCGCGGGTGACGTGGCTGCGAGGGCGGCGGCTGCGAGCGAGGTGGCCGCTAGCAGTTGCCGTGGCCGAAGGCACCACGGAGCACGGCCTTGGCCACGCCCTGGCTCTGCGGCTCATAGGGCTTGCCGGCAAGGATCAGCCCCTCCACCTTGAGGCGGCCAAGCTCCGCGGTGGGCACCTCATAGGGGTTCTCGGAGAGGATCGCCATGTCGGCGAGCTTTCCGGGCTCCAGCGAGCCACGGTCGGCCTCGTCAAAGGTGGTCCAGGCGCCGTTGTAGGTGCACATGCGTAGGGCCTCGCGGACGTTAAGCGACTGCGCTGGGTTGGAGTGGTTGCAGGCTCGCTGCATCCAGAGGATGGGGTCGGGGTCGGTGCAGGGCGCGTCGGAGCCCGCGGAGAGGGTGATGCCCAGGTCCCACATGGTGCGCAGCGGGTTCAGGCGCGCGGCGCGCTCGGGCCCGAGAATCTGCTCAAGGTAGCTATCCGGCTCCTGCGGCCAGTCGATGAAGGAGGTCTGCATGGGGAACTGGATGCCATACTCGGCGCAGATTGCCAGGCCCTCCTCGGTGGGCAGGCAGTCGTGGATGATGCCGTGGCGGTGGTCCTCGCGCGGGCAGTCGTCCAGCGCGGCTTTGATGGCGCGGGTGGCCTGGTCAAAGGCGGCGTCGCCGATGGCGTGCATCTCAATCTGCAGGCCGGCGCGGTTGGCGGCCTTGCAGAACTCGGTCACCTGCGCGTCGGTGTAGTAGAGCACGCCCTTGCTGTCGCTGCCCACGTAGGGCTCCAGAAGCGACGCGTCGGCCGAGCCGAAGCAGCCGTCGAGCGCGCAGGCAAAGCAGCCGCCGATGCGCGGCAGGTGGCGCTTGGTGGCCACCTTCACGTCCATGGACTGGGCAAACACGCGAATCTGGAACCCACTCTGGGCGCTCTTGGCAAGCCACTGCTCAAGAGAGACGTCGAGGTCTCCCGTAAAGCCCACGCCGGAGACGGTGTGCACCATGCCGATGCCCTTGCCCGCGAGGTAGTCCATGGCGCGCTGGATGTTGCCCACGAGCTCGGGGATGGAGAGCGAGCCGGTGATGTAGTCGGAGACGGCGAAGAATGCCTCCTGGTTCATCTCGCCGCTCTCGGGGTGGTAGCCGCGCAGGTCCTTTACCTTGGCCTCCACCTTCTCCAACAGCTTGCTGTTGACGATGCAGGCGTGGCCGTCGTACTTCACGAGCATGAGGGGCTTATCGGGGCAGACGGCGTCAAGCTCGGAGCGGCTCACGAGGCGCCCCTCCTTAACGGAGTATGGGCTGGCGCCAAAGGCGATGAGGGTCTTGGCGGAGCTGCGGCCGGCGAACTCGCGCACCATCTCGCAGATCTCTGCGTTGGAGCAGGCCTGCATGACGTTCAGCCCGGCGTTGAAGGTGGCAAAGCTCGCGAGGTGCTCGTGGGTGTCCACGAAGCTAGGACACAGGGCCCTTCCTTCGAGGTCTATGCGCTCGGCGCCAACAAAGCGCTTTGGGAGTTCATCGCCGACATAGACGATGCGTCCCTCGTCCTCCACGAGGTAACGTGCGACCTCGTCGTCCCTGTTGACTGTGAGGATGGAACCCTCGTAGGTTTTCAAAAAACCAATCACTTCCTATAGTTCGTTCCTTTGTAAGCACTCTGTTCAGGAATTGTAAATCTGGTATTCATAATGAACAAGGGCGCTGAGATGGAAATCATCGGAACAGCCGTTGTCTCGCGCTCAACTGTGGATTGCCGTGAAGATTACTGATGGCATAAAGTGGCGCACTTCCCGAGGCAACGATCTACGTCTATGACAACTCGGATCTGTACTTTGCCCTGACCTTTGGTTCGCGTTGCGGCCTGTTAGAATTGAAATTGTTCTTAACTAGAGTTGTTTCTGCTAAATATGCCAAAAGGATTGCAAATGAATTCCAATAGGTACAAAGGGGTGCTTTCCTCATCCGCTGCTTGCGCAGCCGTTGCAATGGCGCTTGGTCTCGGTGGGCCGCATGTCGCACTCGCTGAGGAGGGTACCGTCGATCTTGAGCGCGTGGCCGCCTTCCAGGCGGAGCTGTCTGTAGAGGGTGAGGTCTCCGATGCCGTTTCGGTCGCTGTTGCCGAAGGGACCGGTGAAGTGGTCGCTGAGGATATTGCTTCGGCCTCCGAGCCTTTCGATGTGGCCGATGATGATTGCGTGATTGCTGATAACTCTGCAGTTGATGGCTCTAGCCTTGGCGTGGTTGACGAAGGCTCCGGCGATGATGCCCCGGATGTTTTTGGCTCCGATTCCTTATCAGCTGAGGGTGATAGCTCCCTTGGGACTGAGGATGCCGGAGGGCAGGACGGGGTTCCCGAGAACGAGGCCTTCGAGAAAGCGATGGCCAACGCCTCTAGCAGGGTGAGCGACGGCTACGTGTCGACCGTTTCCGGCTGGAATGACGCCGGCGACGGCTACTCCGACGGCTCGGGCACGGCCTACACGGGCTACGTCGTTGACTACCACACCGGAAACGGCCTCGACCGCTATTGGATTGAGAACGGCTGGCTGTTCAGGGACGGCGTCTTCGACTCCCGAGACGGGTACTACGGCTACGCCCTCTCCTCCGGCTCCGTCCTCCGGGGCGCCTACAAGAAGGAGGACGGCCTCGTCTATCTCGCCGACAACGACGGCAAGCTCGCCGGCGGCTCCGCCGGCGGATGGGTCGTGTCGGCCGCCTACGGCCAGGGCCTGCAGCGCTACTGGATAGACTCGTCGACCCACTCCGCGGTCGTCGGCTTCTCCTCCGACGGCTGGGCCCACTACACCACCGCTGAGGGCTACGTCCTGCGCGGCGCCGCTGTAACCCCCGACGGGGCTAGGCGCAACGCCGACAACAACGGCCTTCTCCAGGAGTCCGGCTGGGTGGTAACTAGCGACTTTGGTGATGGCCTTCAGCGTTATTGGTTCGTCGATTACGCAACGGCCTCGAGTGGTCTCTACGAGACAGGCTCCAATTCATGGACCTATGTGACATCTTCTGGCTTTGTTCTCCGCGGGAAGTATGATTCCGGCGACGGGCACGTGTTCGTTGCCAACAACGATGGCATCCTTATGTCTACCGTCGACGGCCAAAGCGGTTGGGTGGTTACGTCGATCTACGACGGCGAACTTCAGCGTTACTGGTATGACGCGGACAGCCATGCCGCTCTGTCGGGTTCCTTCTATACCGAAGGATCTTATCACTGGGGAGTTGGCGGGCAAGGCTACGTTCTCCGCGGCGCAATGACTGCTCCTTATTTTTGCTTTGCTGATAACGATGGCGTAATCCTAGATGGCTGGGTTGTCAGCTCTTCATTTGGCCAGGGGCTGCAGCGTTATTGGCAATCCGGTGGACGTTTTGTGTCTGATCAGTTGATTTCTGAGACTGAGGCGGGATGGTGGGCTTACGCCGAATCTGACTGCCGAGTTGTTAGGGGCAAGTATGTCGCTGCCGATGGCGTCGTGTATCTTGCTGACAACGACGGAAAACTGGAGAACCCGGGTTGGCACGTGACGTCTGACTATGGTGATGGGCTGCAGAGGTATTGGGTTGACGATGAAACTCATGGCTGTAAGCCCGGTTTCTTCAGTACAGAAGATGCTGATTACTACACACTTTCGGGTAAAGGGTGGGTATTGCGCAGCTCCACTTCAATCGAGGGCCGTACCTGGTATGCCGATAATGATGGCAAGATCTTTACCCCGATAGTCGCGGCGGCAGCGGTGAAGAAGTCGGGTGACGCTACCAATATTGAGAGTACCGTGGTTGGCGACACCGTCTACCTCTTTCTCCCTTCTTACGCGTCTTTATCGGATATGCCTCTTGCTGCACTACGGTTTAGCGGCTTCAGCGGCTTCTATTTGGGAGATGCTGACGGTAGCTCCTATACCTATGTGTCTTCTTTTGACAAGGTCGATCTTGAGGCGACTTCTTCTCAGAAGCTCTCAAACGGGGCTCTACTGTTTAACTACAAGGTTGCCGAGGCATCTCCGGCTCGTCGACTGGCGGTCATGATTTCTTCTGACGTGACCTCGATCTTTGTTTTGAGCAAGGACCGCTCAAACGAGGGCCGCGATTACGTTGAGGCGAGCGCCGATCACTCCGCCAAAGCGGAAGTGGCCATTGTTGTGGTCGCCTCCGATGGGACAGTCCTTTACAACAAAGATGATGTCTCGACGGGAAAGACTTCCACTATCAAGGGCAGAGGGAACACAACCTGGGGAATTGGGGACAAGAAGCCTTATCAAATCTCCCTCAGCAAAAAGGCTGATCTCCTTCAGACCGGTAACAGCGACAACGAGAAGAAGAAGTGGGTTCTACTTGCGAATGCTAACGACGTAACGTTGCTTCACAACACCATCGCCTACAACTTTGCGCTTGAGCTCGGGCTCGTCGGGACCGAGTGCACGGCGGCCGATCTTTGGTATGACGGCGAGTACCGTGGATCGTACCTTCTCTGCGAAAAGATCGAAGTTAATTCTGGGCGTGTGAACATTTTCGACCTTGAAAGCGCCTTCGAGGATTCGAACGACGGTATTGACCTTGACTCTTTGCCCACTTCTAAGGGAACTAACAAATACGGTTATGAGTTCCAGTATGTCCAAGGAGTTTCGAATCCGGATGATTATTCCGGCGGCTACCTCATCGAGCTTGATAACGCTTGGTATTCCAGTGAGAAGTGCTGGTTCAAGACGCGTTTTGGTTACTTTGTTGTGAAGAGTCCCGAGGTCGGCTCTTATGATGCGATCAAATACATCAGCGAGTCTCTAGAGGAAGCCATGGGATGGCTTGAGGGGATTGATAACGCTGCTTATACGTTTGATTTGGATTCGTTTGCGAAGGCTTTGCTTGTAAACGAGTACCTTAAGAATGTGGATTACGGAGCTTCGTCAACCTACTTTTATCTTGACCGAGGCGAAAAGGAATTCGTCGCTTCCCCGGTTTGGGACTTTGATGGTGCCGTGGGTGTTCGTAATGATGTCGCGCTTTGGCAGGGCGTTAGTTATCATGAATATATGAACGCCAGCGATAAGTGGATGATTGAAAACACCAGGGTTCAGCCAGAAATTGTGAACTTGTGGTATACCGAGTTCTCAGACTTGATCAATAACGTTCTGCTTGGCGATTCGGGAGCTGTTGGCTCAAATGGATACCTTCATTCTCTTAACTATTATTTAAATCAAATCTACTCGTCTCAAAAGATGAATGAAGTGTTGTTTGGCCTTACCAATTTCGATAATGAATTTGAGCCTTTCGCTACGTATGAGAGAAATATCACCTATTTAACCGACTGGCTCACATGGCGAAGCGAGTGGCTCCAGGATAATCTGAAGCTTTTGAATGGAAACGCACAAGGCATCTCGTGCATTGTAGATGGCCTCGATTATTCATTGGTCTTTGATGCTTCTTATTACAAGAAAATGAACCCCGACGTTGTCGCTGTGTTTGGAGACTCGGACGAAGCCGCCTTTTATCATTTTGTGACCTATGGCATGAGCGAAGGCCGTGTGGCAAGCAGAAACTTTAATGTCAAGGTTTACGCCTCCCAGTATTCAGATCTTATGCAGGCGTTTGGCAGCGATTATGCCGCGTATTATCGTCATTATTTGAAATACGGGTTTTATGAGGGGAGATTTGCCTAAGTTCCGATCTTTTGAAATGGTTATGTAGCTGCGGGTAGTTGTTCCCGGGCTTAATTAGGGCTCCATAACACTTTTGGTGGGTAACATAGCCAAGTAAAGTGGCTGACTTATTTGGACACGAAATCGGGTCTTGGAAGAGCGCCCGCGTCCTTTGGGCCGGCCGCCTAGGCGGCCATCAGCACCGAATGGTACCACTCGGCCGGCGTGTCGTAGCCGAGCGACTGGTGCCGCCTCGCGTTGTTGTGCTGGTCGACGTAGCCCGCGACGAGCCTCCTGAGCTCGGCCGGGGTGGCGTACTCGCTGATGCGCAGGCACTCGGTCTTGAGGCTGCGGAACCACCACCTCTCCACGATGACGTTGTCGACCCAGCGCGCCTTGCCATCCATGCTCTGGCGCACGACCCGGCCCGCGAGCAGGCCCTCGTACTCCGCCGAGTTGAACACCGACTAATTTGGCCGGCGTCACAGGATACGTCGACCGTGATAGCAGTATTGTGGTGTGGTCGGGCTCCGCGCCGGGGCCCGCCGCCGGGAACGTGCGGGTGCCAGTGGGGGTGTAGGTGGTCGCCAGGGGCTCGAGGTTCTCGGCGCGCAACATGATGAAGCGCGCTTGCCCGCGTCCTCTCCCTTGCCGGGGAAGTTCAGGTGTAGGCGGAATTTCATGCAGGTGGGGCAGGAGGGCACCGTGGCGACGCCGAAGAAGGCGTCGAGGTCGGGCGAGGGGTGCGTCTCGTCGTAGCAGCGGATTTGCTCGCAGGGGTCCTTGTGCAGGCGGTATTTGATGCGCGACTGCCACTTTGCGCACATCGAACGAGACGGTCCGGCGCTCGCTTTGGGAGGCGTCGCCACAGGCGTCGACTGCGGCCAGGGTGTAGGCGGCCTGCACGAGCGGGAGGTCGGGCGTGACCGCGACGTACTCGTCGGAGTCGATGGGGTAGAGGGTGCAGGGCAGCGGCCTTGCGCCCGCCTCGTCGCCGAACACGACGCCCCTGCTACTGGCCCTCGCCGAGTCCGTCGGCGCGGAGCTTCTCGTAGATCTTATGGTTTGCCCGACAGATGCCGAGGGAGGTGATTTCCGTGGGTCTCCAAACGAGTTGGATGCAGCTCCGACGTTGCTTTGCGGCTATTATATAAAGGCCGCATTGAGCTCATGATATATTCGAATAAGGCATTCGCGCGATAAACCCTTACGAAATATGCTGGGCCGCCAGGCATCCCGTGGCCGCTGCACGAGTAGTTAGGCAAGTCGATGGACATCAAGTTGGTCGGAACGCTTCATAAGGACGGGCGCCTCTTCGAGAAGCTCAAGGTCTCGGGCATCTGCGAGGGCCTTACGGTCGTAGCATACGTTCCCGAGGAAGAGAGCGCCTCTTGCCAAGTGAGCGCGCCCCATGGCTCGAAGCTCCGCCAGATGTTCGGTTACGGCGACGATGCGGCCGACCAGAGCCTTCTTGTCTGTGCTGCCGAGCCCGAGACGGTCCGCTTCAAGACGCGCTGGTTCGACCTTTACTTTAAGGGCGACCCCTTCTACAACAAGAACCTCAGGGCCGACCCCGCGCTCGCGGCGCACTGGAGACTCTAGCTGTGGCCGCCGAGCAGAACAAGCCGCGGGTCGCGGCCACCGCAGGCTTTGTTTCGGAGCCGAGCTCCCAGAACCCGCGCTTCTCGGTCGTGGTCCCGTACTACGACGGGCTCGATCACGTCGGCGGGGCGGTGCACAGCGTCCTTTCGCAAGGGCGGCGCGATGTCGAGGTCATCATCGTCGACGACTGCGACACTCGGGCCACGGGCGACGCCCTCGACGCCATGTTTGCCAGCGAACCGCAGGTCAAGGTGGTTCACCGGACCCAGAACGGCGGCACGCTGCGCGCTCGCCGCGACGGCGTACTGGCATCTGCGGGGGAGTACGTGCTGCTGCTCGATCAGGACGATGAGCTGGCCGGGGGGGCGCTTTGCGGCATCGATGCCGAGCTTGCGGCCTCGCCTGTCGACATCCTTCACTTCGGCGCCCGCGTCGTCGCCGAGACGG
>CAZEHG010000001.1:0-38034 GCA_964512475.1 uncultured Atopobium sp. | reverse complement strand
GCCTTTGCGGTGGTGCGCCGATGCGATGCCGATCGCGTCTCCGCGGTGCTTCGCCTCCGCTCTTCCATGCTGGGCCTTTGCGGTGGTGCGCCGATGCGATGCCGATCGCGTCTCCGCGGTGCTTCGCCGCCGCTCTTCCATGCAGCGCCGACTAGGCTTTGTCGCCGCCGTTCCACTCGTGTCGGAGCGATTCTCCGCGCAGCCGTAGCCGTGCGAAGCAGTCCATGCTACGCGTCGCCACTGCTGTGCAAAGCCTTGCAATGCCCCGGCTGTTCAGTTCCGTCCACGCGTCTCCCTAGCCGAGGGTTCCGAGCTTCTTCTCGCCGACGAGCTTCCAGAGGAACCGTCCCTTGCCGCTGTTTCGCCACTGCCCGATCCCGCGCAACTGCCCGTACGTGAGCCACTCCGCGACCGTGGGCCAGAGAGCGTCGTCGAGAAGCACGACCGTGAACTCGATCTCGGAGCCGGCCGGAACGGTCTCGGACTCCGCGAGGGCCACGCGCTCACCCTGCGCTGTCTGCGCCCTCAGCGGCCGGACGCAGTTTGCCGACTCGGCCGAGGCCGGGACCTTGTACGGGATGCGGCGCTCCTGGATGAAGACAACGCCGTCGATCGTCTTCTTGTACGCCTTGAGCTTCGAGGACTTCGAGCCGGTCGCGCGGCGAAGGGAGCCGCAGGCGTCCTTGAAGAAGCCTTTTACCTGGTAATCGTAGATGTAAGGCGTGCCGTCGTCGAGCCTCGGGAACACCGTTGTCCCCTTGTCCGCCACGGCGTCCGCCCCAAGGCGTGCGACCTCGTCCTCAGCGCTCTCGGCGTCCGGCCCCTTGCTCGCGATGAACTCGCGGTAGATGTCGGGGTTGTTCGGCATGGAGCCGAGCACCTCCTCGGTAAAGGTGAGCCTGACCTTCTTGAGTAACATGTATAAGTCTCCTAACTAAATCAACGTCATTCGGATAATTCCGAGTTATCCGACCAAGTCTTCGCGGAAAGCTCTTCCGAGCTGCCTTTTCAGGCGGCTTGCGTAGGCGAGAGGTGCGACGCAGGTGCAACAGCGCCGCGTCCCCCTAAACCCGCTCGCCCTCTCCCTCGTCCTCCCCCATGTAGCCGGAGAAGGCGTTGGCGAGGGCGACGTCCTCGGCGGCGCCGGCGTGGGCGTAGTTGTTCAGCGTCGTGGCGGGCCGTGAGTGCCCGAGACGGCGCTGCACGGCCACGATCGACTCCCCGCCGTTGATCAGCAGCGTCGCGTGGGTGTGCCTGAGGGCGTGCGGCGGCCGGTACTCGATGCCCAGGCCCTCGCAGCAGCGCCTAAGAAGCTTCCTGACGCGCCCTGGGCTCGTGAGCGCCCCTCCGACCCCGATGAGGGCATCCTGGGGCGCTCTAGCGCCCCTGTGGGCTGTTAGGAGGTCCAGGAGCGCCGTGGAGATGGACACGTTGCGGGCCTCGCCCCTCTTGGGCGTGGGCTGCCTCACGAGCTTGCCGCGCTCCGTCACGGTGCCACGCACGCAGAGCGCGGGCGGCGAGACCCTGAGGTCGCACGAGCGCAGCGCGAGCGCCTCGCCGAGCCGCATCCCGGTGTCGAGCATGACGATCACGGCCAGGGCCGCCTCGCGGTCCCATGCCGGCGCATCGGGCAAGCGAGAGGTCGAGCGCATCCACGCGAGGATCGCGCGCGCCTCCGCGAGCGTGTACGCCCTCTCCTCGCAGCCGCCGACGGGCTCGGTCGGGTGGGCCGCGCCTGCCGTCGGGGAGGACTCGACGATCCCGCAGTCGACCGCCCACCCGTACGCCGACGAGAGGAACTGGAAGTAGGCGTTCACGGTCGAGGGCGCGCGGCCGGACGAGATGAGCCTGCGCTCAGCGTCCAGGACGTCCCTCTGCGTCACCTTGTCGGCGGGCTTGTCCGGCAGGACCTCGGCCCAGCCGCGCGCCATCGAGCGGTACATGTGCGCTGTGTTCGCCCTCGGCCCCTTGCCGCCGGGCGCGCCCAGCGACTCGACCGAGTCGGCGAAGGCCGAGAGCATGGCCGACACCGACTCGCCTTGGAACGAGGCGAGCCACCTGTCCGCCTTCTCCCTCGCCTCGCGCTCGGTGAGCGAGCCGGGGAAGGACCTCTGGAACCACGTCCTCTTCCCCGTCGCGGCCGACGTGTCGAGCGTGACCCGCGCCCGCCAAGCCGACCCGTCCCTCCACACCCTGACGCTAGACATGGCGCCTCGCCCATGCGCCGTCGCCGTTCGCGGTCTGGTGTTGCCTTGCGATTCCTTCGCTCATCCCATTCCAATCCTTGCTCAGCTGATCCGTTGCGGTGCCTATACGTGCGGTGCAGAGCCGTCGCGGCCTGTTCACTCCGTCCTGTGCAGAGCCCTCGCGTCGATGCCGTGTTCTATGCCAAGCCATGCATCGCCGTCCTGCGCTGCGCCGACGCGAGGCGGGGGCATGCGTCGCCGTTGCGCGAACGCTCGCGGCCGGGTTTTCAACATTTCAACATTTATGTACTAACAAGTAAGGGGGAGAGTATTTATCTATCTCTATCTCTATACTCTCCGGTTAGTCATCAGGCCTGTTATCAGAGGCCCTTTTCTTGGCCCGGGCGGCTTCCAGCTGCTCGCATCGCCGCTGGTAGTCGAGGTATCTTTGCGCTACGCGCTCGTTCACGGCCTTGCCCTCGTCCCACATTTCCTGGTCAAAAAGCCCGGCGTTTTTGCAAGAAAAAAGAACTTTTTTTGCTCGATTTTTGGTCAAATTCGACTGTGCGGCCACCCTGCGGATGAGCCTTTCGACAGGCACGTTAGGCTCCCCGTCGTTGACGGCGCCGTGCATCACGATCATTGCCGCGACCCACACGCCGATGCCCTCGGCACCGTACTCGTCGACGACCCTGGCCACCTTCGGGTCCTGGAGCATGTCGAGGTCGAGCTTGAACCAGTAGTAGCCCCTTCCCACGGCGCGTCACCTCCCTCGCCTGCACGCGGCACGTAGTAGAGGCACCCGAGCGGCTTCTCGGCGGGGCACCTGGAGAGGGGCGCGAGGGCGCACGTGCGGGCCGGGAAAAGGCAGTGCCGGCACCCGTCGCAGGACACAGCCGGCAGGGCGCCTCTCGCCGCGCCCATCAGAAGGGGATGTCCTCGTCGTAGACGTCCGGCGCGGCCGGGATCGGGGGCATGACCTGCGCCCCCATGTAGGCTGCCGCATCCTGCGGGGCCATGGGCCGCTCCGCCGGGCGCGCCGGCGCCGCCTGGGGCTTGCCCGCGAGCCTGACGACGTCCTCGCCGACGATCTCGACGCGGTAGCGCCTCTGCCCGTCGTCGCCCTCCCAGGAACGCTGCTTGATGCGCCCCGAGACGGCCACGCCCGACCCCTTGCGCAGGTCGCGCGCGAGGGCGGAGGCGAGCCCGCCGAACACGACGACGTCGAGGAAGCTCGGCGCGTCGACCCACTCCTCGCCGCGCTTCACGCGCTCGTTCACGGCGACCCTCATCGAGAGGATCTCCGTGCCGCCCGGCGTCTGCCTGAGCTCCGGGTCCTTGCAGAGGTTGCCGGAGACCACGCACCTGTTGATCGTGAATCCCATTGTGAAAACTCCTTACCATTCGACGATGTGGCCGCCGCGGCTCTCCTTGATTTTGTTGAGCCACCCGCGCCACCTCGCGCGGTCGGCCGGCTCGCACTCGACCGTTATGACTGCCGTTCCGAGGTCGAGCGCCACCTTGGCGTGCGGCCCCTTCTTCTTGGGCGCGAGGGCGGGCATGGGCTGGCCGGTCTGCTCGCAGTAGGCGCGCAGCTCCGCGACCGTCATCGAAGAGCTGCCGCGCTGCATCACCACTCCGCCTCCAGCCACCTGTTGGCCTCGGACGCGAGGACGCGCAGGCCGCGCTCATGTCCGCGCGGCAGGCGGGCGGCAAGCCGCCCGGCGTCCACCTCCTCGTAGAGCACATCGGCGTCAACGTCGATTAGGTCGGCGAGCTGCTTAATCCTGTAGCTCGCCTTCATCGGCTCGCCCGCTGCCTCGCAGAAGTCCGCGAGCGTGGTGTACTCGCTCAGCATGCCATCCTCCAAACCTTTGCGACGCCCGCGCCGGCGAGGGCGGCGATGAGCCACGGCGCGGCGTCGAGCACCGTGTCGCACGAGAGCGCGGCCCCGGCGACGAGCGCCGGGATAAAGCCGCAGACGGTCAGCGCGAGGGCCAGCCCCTGGATGTGCTTGATCATTGCCGTCTCCTTTCGGTCGGGCGTTCTTGACTTTTAAATCAATCCCGGGCGCGCCCGGGCCGAACCATGAGCGCGACGCAGCGCCGCCTAGCCGCAGAAGAAGATTGAGCGGAGACTCCTGTTTTTAAAGGAATCCGCGGCTAGGCGGCACTGTGGCACGCTCACGACCGATGCGCCCCGCGAGGGGCTCTGCGCACGGCTCGGCGAATGAACGAAACGCCGGCCCTGCCGTTTCGCGTCTAGGGCTTGGTGCAATGGTTTGTGCAAGCCCGCCCCGCATGGCGTGGGGCGGTATGGGGGTCCCGCTGTGAGAGGAGTCACGCGCACACGCAGAGCCCCGCGCGGGGTGCATCGGGTTTAACTCGTTCCTTTTCGGCCAGGAACATCGGCCATCCAGTTCTCAAGTTACGTTGGAGCGCAAGGCTCCGCCGAGGCCCCCTCGCGGAGGTCGGTTGGTGCATGGGTTGTTGCAAGTGGTGTTAGGCGCAGGTGAGCTGCTTGCTCCCGCCGCCGTAGCGGCCCATGAAGTACTGCTGACCCTTGCCGGTTACCTTTGGCGTCCGGCTTGTGGTCTGGTGCCCGTCGCTGTGGACGACGACGGTCTCCTTGATGCGGAACAGGCCCATATCCATCGCGCGCTGGGTCGGGACGTTCTTGTTGCTCCCGACGTTGCCGAGGTATCCGTCGGCGCGCAGGCGCTCGAACAGGCGGTTCTGGCCGATCTCTACGCCGTTCTGGCGCATCATCTTTGCCAGCTCTCCGACGAGGCACGTGCCGTCGGAGGCGGCCACCGCGTCGGCGAACAGGGCCTTGGGGCGCAGCTCTGCGTTCTCGGCCCTGAGGGCGCGGTTCTCGCCGTCCAGCTCAACGATGATTGCGTTGGACTCGGCGAGAGCGGCGCGGACGCGCTGCTCGCGGGTCATGGGCGCGGTGTAGGTGCCCTTGGCGCGTAGCGCGGGGAGCACCTCGTGCGTGACCCAACGCTGAAAACGGATAACCGTTTCCTTCGCCGCCTCGTCCTTGACGAACTTCGAGCGGCGGGTCATCACGGCGCGGTAGAAGCCGGCTTCGGTGATGACCGACAACTGTTGGGAGCCGCCAGGGGTGTCCAGAATCTGAATACCCTTTTCGTCATCATCAAGAAGACGAGTCATGTGCGCAGCCGTCTCATAGCCAAGCTTCAGAGCAACGTCCTTGGCAACAAGCACCGGCTCGCCGTCGTTTCCCAGGACAGCACGAATAGTGCCGAATTCGGCATTGTCGAAAATCTGAATGTCATTCATCGGAACACTCCTTTCTAGTCGGTCTTCTTGCGAACAAATGCGTCAGTCGGGCAGTTGAGTGCATCAGCGAGCTTCACAAGCGTTGGGAACTGTGGCTTAGTCGCGCCCCGCTCGTAATCGGCTATGACCCCGGCAGAGACGCCGGATGCCGAAGCGAGGTCGGCTTGAGTCCATCCAAGCGCAGCGCGTTTGGACTTCATCACGCGCGACAGATACACGCCGTCGTACTCCATTCCGCTATCACCTCGATTCGTTATACGGATTACGTTTACGGCTTTCATTGTATACACGGGGTTTGGATATGTCCACAACTTTTTAGCGAATATCCGTATTTTTTTGCGATAATCACGAGTACGAAAGTAAGAGAGGACAGGGGGACGTGATGAATCTCCAGCTCAAGCAGCTACGGAAGAAGGCCGGACTCAATCAGACGGAGCTGGCCAAAAGGGTCGGCGCGACCCAGCGCGTTGTCAGCTCCTGGGAGACAGGAGAGACGGCGTTGACCGTCGAGGATGCCTGTGCTGTGGCCAACGTCCTCAACTGCACCCTGGACGAGCTCGCGGGCCGCGACGGCGCGCCCGGCAACGCAGACCCGCGCCTGGTGCGCAACATGCGCCGCATGGCCCCCGAGGGCCGCGCCGCCCTGGTGGCCACGAGCGACGCGCTTGCCGACCAGTTCCCTCTCCAGCCCGCCGAAAAGTCGGGGGGGGGGGTGCTCCATGCCTGATAACCCGTAGGTTTCGAGGGACGGACGGTGTTTGGTTTACCATCTCCAACAGAGGAGGTGGGCCGCATGAAAGGCCTTGTCATGGAGCGCGAGAAGATCGTTTTCAAGTTCGACGGCGACTTCGAGGAGATCTCCGTCGAGACGTTCGCCAAGTCGGTGCTAGGCTACGCCCGCCTGGTCCAGGCCACGGCGCAGGCCATCGACGCCGGGACGGACATAGAGGTCAACATCCGCGACATTCGCCCTGGATGCGTGGAAGCCGTCTTAAGCGCCGTCGCGCGCGACCTGCCCGGCATCCTCACGAGCATCACACAGGCGGGGTCAGGCCTTGCGACCGCGCTGAGCGTCACCAAGGAGTACCTTGAGCTGCGCAAGTTCCTCGGCAAGAACGGCGCGCCCAGGGAGGTTCGGCGCGAGGGCGACCAGAGCGTGATCGTGGCCGAGAACGCCAAGACCATCAACGTGACCAACCTCACGGTGAAGGTCGGCGCGAGCGCGGCCGCGACGAAGGCGGCCACGGACATGTTCAAGAGCCTCGCCGACAACGACAGCCTTACCGGCGTGACCATCGCCGTCGGTGAGGGCGCGGACGCGCTTGAGGTACCTGAGGAGGACTTCGAGGACATTGCCGACGCGCCGTCCTGCGAGACCGCCGACCTCAAGTGCGAGCTTCTTGAGGACCAGATGTTGGCGGTGAGCCGCCCGGTGCTTGAGGCGCAGAGTGGCCGCATGTGGCGCTTCTTCTGGCGCGGCGCGCAGATCTCGAGCACCGTCGCCGATACCGAGTTCTTCGGCAAGCTTGAGCGGCACGAGTGGTCTTTCGGCATCGGCGACTGGATACGCGCCGACCTCGAGGTCTACAGACGCCTGAACTCCATCGGCGTCTGGCAGATAGAGCGTTACCGCGTCGTGAAGGTCCACGACGTGGTCTGCGCGCCGCAAGACCAGAGGCTTTTCTAAGCGAGCAGTTGTTGCAGAAAACGAAACAGCTCCCCAAGTTTATCCGGAATAACCGGATAAACCTATCTAGCCATACCAATAAACCCCAGTTAAAAGCCCATTTTCGTGACTTCACGAATATCCACGACAGGAGGCCGCCCATGCCCCGCAAGATGCGCTCGTCCTTCGGTTGCGTCCAGCGCCTTGGCACGAACCGCTATCGCCTTCGGTGGTGGGAGGAGATCGCCGGGGAGTACCGCAGGCGCTCCAGAATCGTGCGCGGGACCCGTAGGGAAGCTGAGAGGGCTATGGCAGAGATCCGCGCGGGACTGGACGAGAACGCGCGGCACAGGCTGCGCCACGTGCCCACCGTGGGCGAGGCGTATGAGAAATGGTGGTTGACCGATGCCCAGGAGCGCCTAGAGCGTGGCGTGCTCGCCAGGAGCACCCACAAGTGCCGCTTGAGCAAATGGCGGCTCTATGTGGGGCCGCGATGGGCGGACGTGAAGGTCAACGAGATAGACCCTCTGGACGTGCAGGAGTGGCTTCTCACCATGACGAAGAAGCCCGCAAGCGACTCATTGGCGATGCTGCGCCAGATCCTCGACTCTTGCCAGCTGTACGGGCTTATCGGAGAGAACATCGCCCGCAGGCCGTACAAAATGCCTCAAGAGCACGCCGATTGGAAAGACGGCGCCTACACCTTGGACGAGCTTGACCGGATAGCGCAGGCCGCGCACGGCAGCCCTTGCGAGGCGGCTATGATCCTCTCAATGTTCGGCAGCGCCCGCACGGGCGAGTCCCTCGGCGTGAAGCTCTCTGAGGTCACGAGGGACGAGCACGAGGGCGTGCAAGTCACCGTGGCGCAGTGCGTGCGGCAGGTGCGCTCAGACGCGTCCGTGAGCGCCGACGGGGCGCTTAAGAACCCCCAGAGCGTGCGGGCGCTGGTCATCCCGCCGCCGTGGGGCGATAGGCTCTGGGAGATCGCCGAGGCCGCGAGGGCGAACGGCGAGACGTGGCTCTGTGACAACGGGCTGGGCGAGCCGTTGGGCCAGAACGCCTACCGCCGCGAGTGGGCGCGCGCCGTCGAGCGCGCGGGCGTGCCGGTGAAACAGCCCCGCGCAGCGCGCCGTTCCTGGGAGACGTTCATGCGCTGGGATATGGAGGTCGACCGCTCGAAGGTGGAGCAGATGATGGGCCACGCCTTGCCGGGCGTGACGGGCGAGCACTACGACAAGCCCACCGCCCGGATGTTCGTCCAGGCGGTGGGCCATGCGTTCGCGGTTAAGCCTTTTATGCGAGAGGCGCGCGAAGTCCCGGATGATAAGGACCAATTAGGACATCCAGAACACGTTTCCGCAGGTAGAAGGCCTAGTCCTTAGTCCTCCATGAACTGTTAGATAGTTCCGTGGAAGACCGTGCAGCACCGTCTAGCAGGGTTTTATTTCCGCGGAAGACCGTGGAAGACCGCGCTAGACGAGCGATTTGGGACACGTTAGGGACCGGCAAAGAGCCGCGCGTTAACGCAAAAAAGCCCCTCCCCGCCGTAGCGGAGAGGGGGTGAGGAAGACCGCGCAGTTGAGCGTCTGCGAGAGGCCGCGCGGTATGCGCCGTGTGTCGCTTAGTACACGTACTTCTCCGCGCCGTCGGCGGTGGCGAGGGCCACGTATCGCGTGAGGCCCGAGGAAGCCCCGGTGTAGCTGCCCCACACGTAGCCGTTCCTGGTCTCGGTCGCGTCGATCGTGACGGACTGCCCGGCGGCGTAGGAAGCCACGATGTCAGCGTCGGTGGAGGGCGCGGAGCGGACGTTCATCGCGTAGCGGAACGTGTACTCCCCCGCCGGGAGGCTGTACGTGTAGCCCTTCTCGGCGAGCGCCACGCCGTTAAACTTGACGCAGACGTAGAGCGTTCGGCCAGAGTAGCCGGTGTACCGTCCCCACGTGCCGCCGTCGGCCTCGGTATACCAGTCGTCCAGGACGACGGTGTCACCCTCGGTCAGCACGCCTGAGATAGCGCCCGAGAGTCCCGGCGCGTGGCGGACGTTCAGCTCGTCGCAGGCCACGCGGTAGGAGCCGCCGAAGCCCGCGCCCTCCTCGCCGCCGGCGGACTCGCCGGAGCTGGCTGGCGCTGACACGGAACCGCCGCCCATGGCGGTCTTGACGTCGGCCACGAGCTGCGACATATGGGAGTGCAGCCACGCGCCGGGACAATCCGTCGACGCGAACATGCGGTGCTCGGTGAAGGTGGCGTTCCGGGTGCCGTCGTAGCTCGGCTCGATGCCGTAGCGGTTGCAGACGTCGGCGCAGAGGCTCACGAGCGCCTGGTAGGTAGCGTCCGGCAGCGAGCTGTCCGAGTTGTTGGCGCACTCGATGGTGATCGCCTGTCGGTCGTTCCAGCCAGAGCTGGAGGTCCAGGCGCGGTCATCCTCATCGACCGACATAGCGATGTCGCCGTCGTAGCCGATGCAATAGTTGGAGGACGCCTGCCGCGCCGTCTGCGCGAAGTAGTCGGCGCACTGGCGGCCGGACCACTTGGCGCACATGTAGTGCGGCGTGATCTTGCAGACGCCGTTGCCGCCGCGCCCGTTGCTGTGGTTCGACGTGATGTTGCTGTAGGTGCAGAGCGAGGACCTAGTCATCGTCTTCCCCCTTGTTGTCGTTGAGCTCGGCGACGGTCTCTTCGTCCATAACGCTTCTCCTATCTGTCGTTTATTACCACTCCACCATATCCGCCGCGGCTTCGGCCCAGCTGCCGTAGCTGTGCTTCTCCGCGTCGGCGGGCATGAAGACGTACTTGGTGGGCGCGGTGTAGAACGCGTTCGGGACGCACTCCGTGCCCGGCTCGAAGGCGTACGGGCGCTCCTCGGAGCCGTCCGCGCCGGTCTCGTCCTCGTCGGGGGTGAACTTGCCGTCGAGGGGGATGTCCTCGTCGGTCTCGGCGTACTCGCGGGATGTGCCCACGGGGTCGAGCGCCTCGGAGTACCTCTCGCCGTCGCGCTCGATGTACTTGCCGGACGTGGAATAGGTGCGGGTGAAATCGCGCCCGTTGATGGTGGTTGTCTCGGTCTTGATGGCCATAGTGTCTCCTTAGTCGTCGGGGTCGCAGATGTCGGGGTAGTCCTCGATGGCGCGGAACTGGTCGGCGTAGACGGACCAGTTGGTCGCGGCCTTGTACTTGTCGACCAGGGCGCGCGGGACGTAGATGTATCCGGTGCCGTTGGCGATGGGGGTGCCGTCGAAGGTCGACAGCGCGCCCATGGAGACCACTGCGCTCGTCCTGCGCAGGATGACCGCGACGAGAGACGAGCACGACTGGAAGCCGTTCGATCCGAGCGTAATCGGGTTCGCCGTCGTCGGCGTGCCCATATCGACCGCCTGAAGCGCGGTGCAGCCGACGGCCATGGTCCATCCGACGTATGAGAGGGACGGGAGGGTTAGGCGAACAAGCGACGTGCAGCCTCGAAACGCGGAGGTATCGTACGTCTTCGCGTTCAACAGCTTCAACTCTCGCAAAGAGGTGCAGGCCTGGAAGGCGCTGGAACCCACGGAGGTCGCTGCTGGCAACTCGACGGAGGTCAGGCCGGTGCAGCCCTGGAAGGCTGAGTTGCCAACCTGCGTCACGGCGGGCAGGTCGACCTCGGTCAGGCCGGTACAGCCCTGGAAGGCGCCCGCGCGCAGCTCGGTCATCTCCTCGTCCCGATACTCCCCCGTAAAGCTCCCGTCGACGAGCCGGCGCATGGCGTCCCTCTCGGCCTCCTCGATGGCCTCGCCCATGCCGCCCACGCTGACGTCGGCCGACATCGCGAGGCCCTTGGTGGCGAGCACCTGCGCGTCGGCGGCCGGCGTGACGTCGTAGGGGCCGGGGTAGCGGGGTCGGTCGGTCGCGACGGTCACGGTGCCCTCGACGCGCGGGCGGGCCGTTATCTCGCAGCGGAGGACCTGCGGCTCGGCGGCGCTCATGCCAGGGACTCGCAGACGACGAAGGCCAGCGGCCTGATGCCGGTGATGGTGTCCTCCTCGCCGAGGGCCGTCACGAGCTTGACTTGATACTTATAGCGGCCGACGGCCTCGAGGGCGCGCGTGTCCGCCGGGTCGATGGTGAAGCTCGCGCCGCCGTTCGCGGCCGTCGCGACCTTCTGGATGAGCGCCTCCTCGCCGCCGGCGCTCGACCGCTTGACGGTGAAGGTGAGCGTGTCGCCGTCGGCCAGCTCGTACTCGGAGCCGCCCTTGCCCTTGACCATGTTTACGTCGAACGGCCCCGAGTCGCCGCGCGTGATGCTCATCGTGCGGTTCTCGTCGATGATGAAGGCCATGCGCCCCTCCTTTCGTTGGTGATGAAACATTGAACTACCGCGCCCGTGCATCGAAACCGCGCATGTAAGATTTCGATGCCGAAAAATAACCTCTAATTCATAAATAGGGGCCGATTTCATGATTTGGCGCGGCCATCCCGCGCATTCGGCGCGAATCTGAGCACATCGCGAGCGGCGCGCAGGGAGCGCCGAATTGGTTAACTTACACGGGACCCCCGGTCCCTGTACCCAGTTCTCAGGGGTACCGCCCCGCTTCTAACCGCTGAAAATGCGGCAGGACGCGTTTTTAACGGCTACTCGCCGCGGGTGAGGTAGTCGCGCGAGCCGTCCGGATGCTCGACCCACGACTCGCCGGTCGACTCGTCGACGACCATGCGGCCGCCGTCAACGCGGTCGTAGACGACGGGCTTGGCCTCCGCCCCGCGGGCGATGTCCGGGTCGGGCTGTGTCGCCGACACGAGCGCCCAGCCCGCGAGGGCGAGGGCGAGCGCGGCGAGCAGGGCGAGGGCGACGGCCCCCGCGAGCGCGCAGGGGGCGCGCACTACTCGCCCTTCCCGTCGGTCTTTGCCGTGAGGGCGCTGTAGCCCAGGCACGCGCCCATGAGCACGCCGGCGGCGTTGATCGTGGTCACCACGGCCTCGGGCGCGGGCCAGCCCCACAGCGGGGCCACGGTGCCGTAGAACACGGCCAGCGCGGGCAGGGCCACGAGGCCCGCCCACTTGAGCGCCTGGTAGACCTTGTCGGGGATGATGTACTGCATCGCTTTCTCCTTACTTCTCCCAATAGCTTTCGTCCGCGTCCATGATGCCCGCCGTGTGCTCAAGGCGGCATCCTTCGAGGTTGTACTCAAGGCGCTCGCGCACCTGCGCCACGACCTGCCTGTAGAGCTTGTCGAATGCCTTGACGCCCGTCACGGCGTCCTCGGCGCAGGTGTCGAGGAACCCCAGTGCGTCGTCCACGGCGAGGCCGTAGCCGCGCATGAGGGCGGCGTCCTCGCCCTTGAGCTCGTCAGGGTTGTATGCCTCGGGGTCGATGTACATGATCGTTCCTTCCTAGTCGATGACGGGCATCGACATCGCGTCGTTGTAGAGCCTCGTGCCGGTGCCGTTGCCGCCCAGGCCGTGGTAGGCCTGGTAGACGGACTCAAGGTGCCGCCGCTCCGAGACGCTCATGCCGCCTCGGTCCGTCGCGTGCGCGTGGATGACCTGCAGCTCGCGCCAGAGCAGCGCGCGCATTCCGGCGCGCATGGCCTCGTCGGCGGCCTTCTCGGCCTCGGTGCGCTCGATGGCCTTCTTTCCGCCGGCCTTGACCATCGCGACGAGCGACGAGACGACGGCGCTGATGACGGCCGTGAGCAGTGTGGATGTGATGGGGTCCAAGAGGTCTCCTTTTTTTACTCGGCGGACCACTCCGCGAAGTCGGCCTCGGCGGCCTCCCAGCTTCCGTAGGACTTGGCCTCGGCGTCGGCGGGCATGTACACGTAGAGCTTGCCGTCGTGGGCGTAGTAGGCGTTGAGGACGCACACGACGCCCGCCTCGAAGGTGTACGGGTCGTCCTCGGTGCCGGAGCCGCCGCTCGGGGACGGGGTGGGCGTGAACTTGCCCAGCGCGTCGTATGCGGCCTGCTGGGCCTCGTCGGCCTTCTCCTGCAGGGCGTAGTAGGCGTCGTAGCAGTCCTTGCAGATGCAGTCGTCGGAGGACGTGACGCCCGACCAGCCGTCGAGGAGCACGGGCTTGTACTTGGCGTTAGACTGGTCGACGATCATCCGCACCCAGCCGACAGTGGATACCTCGTCGGGTGTTCCGGAGGTGGTCGCGCCGCATGCAGCGCAGGTGCATTCGAGGGTTAACTTGATGGACATAGCTGCCTCTTTCTTTACGATTCGGTCGTGTCGACGGTCCACATGCATGGGATGAAGACTTGGAGCGTGTCCCGAGCCGCCAGGGACGGCGCTCCCTCGGTCGTGATGGTGATGGTGTGGCCGTCGGAGCCGTAGGCTACGTAGATGCCGGACTGGTGTTTCGCGAAGACGCCTCGCATGAACTTCTCACCGGTGTTAGAGAATTTGCCGGTCGTGTACACCTTGCATACCACCGAGCGGGCACTAAACGACGTACCGGTCGAGTTCGCGCCGAGGATGACCCCCGTGGGGGTCTCGAACGCCTGACAGTACATGCCGGATGCCGCGTTATTGATAGTGGTGTCGCGGGGGTTGTTGTTCAGGGCGTCGATAAAGCCGAGGAGACGGGACATGGGAAGGGTGCCGATGGTGTTTTGGGTGACGTCCGCGATAGTCAGCGACCCGAGCGTGATCGTGTCCTCCTCGCCCGCGGTCGAGAGGATGGCCACGCTGTTGCCCTTGTTGGCGATGTCGAGCGGCACGTTGGCCTTGCCGACGTATGCCGTGGAGACGGCCTGGTATGTCACGGCGTCGCCCGATGCCGGCGTCGCGGTCTCGGTGACGGTCACGGAAACCGAGGTGTGTGACGTGGTCGCGAGCGGGAACACGACGTAGGCGGTGCCTGCCGCGCCCGTGATGGTACCGGACACCGCGACGTCGGTCACCTCGCTACTATCGTCCGCGATAACCGTCGCGGTCACCGACGCGCACTCGACCGTCTCGTATCCGGTCTGGTCGCACGCCCACGTCACCGGCGCGCGGACGTAGGTGCCCAGCGAGATCGCCTCCGTCGCGTCGGCGCTCGCCACGCGGTACGGCTGCTGGATGGCGACGGACGGCGGCTTGTGGATGATCTGCCACTGCGCGACGAGCGTGTTGGTGCCGCGCATGTCGTAGCCGTACGCGCCGCCCGCCTGGGTCACCTCACCGGTCAGGGTGTTCTTCCAGCCGGTGAAGTCGTAGTTCTCGCGCGTCGGAGCGGCGCTGCTGAGGTAGATGGGAGCGCCGTAGTATTTGATCTGCGACGCGGGCGCCCCGATGCCGCCGTTGGCGTCGTAGGCCACGTAGTGCCAGTAGCCTTTGGCGACGGAGAGGTTTCCACCGACCGTGTTCGTGTATAGGTCATGTGTCCAGCCGATGGCGTAGCAATAGGCGTTGAAGCTGGAGTCGTTTGATTTGGTGACGGTCACGTCCCAAGTCTTCACGAGCTGGTACTTGCCGTCCTTCAGATTGACCCAAAACTCTGTGGTGCTCGTATGCAGGCCGATTTTGACCCAGAAAGCATATGTGCTCGACCCGTAGAGCCATGTCGAGATATACACGTCCGCGCGGATGGTGGCCTGGTAGTTGTTCTCCGACAGGATGTAGTAGTCGATGCCGACGCAGAACATCTCGTCATTGTTGAGAGCCACGTCATTTGACCAGGTTATCGCCATTAGCTACTCCCCCCCCCCACGTAGACGAGCTGGATGCGGCCGGCACCGGGCGTCTGCCACTGGTAGTCGCCCATGACGAGGTTGCGCGCCGTGACCGACGAGGACGAGCCGTCCACCGTCAGCAGCGCGGTCCCGTCGCTCTGCTCGAACCGCATCTGGTCGTTGGTGATCACGGTCTTCATGTCCGAGCTGGTCGTGCCGATCGTGAGCTGCGGCGAGCCGCCCGTCGGGTCCGCGAAGGTCATGTACGACGAGACGTTGCCCGTCACGGTGCCCTGCGCGGCCACGGTATCGGAGACGGTCTGGATGGCCGCGCTCAGCTCGTCGGCGGTCTGCTGGACGGCGCTGTTGACCTGCGTCGTGACGCTCTCCTTCGAGGCCTTCGTCACTATCTGGTCGCCCATCTGGGTTATCTGCGTCGTGTGCCCGTCCACGGTCCCGGCAAGCGAGTTCATCACGCCGAACAGCGCGGCGTCCCCGTACTGCTCGGTCGTGCTGCCGTCCGCCGCCTCGATGGTGGTCACGCTGCGCTGCCAGATGTAATAGCCCGTCTGCCAGTCCGGCACGCTGTCTTGCCACGAGGACGCGGGCGCGGTGGTCGAGCTGTCGCAGATGGCGTACTGGAGCTTGACGGCGGCGACGGACGCGCCGTCCACGCCGGCGTCTCCATTGGGGCCTTGATCGCCCTTGGCCCCGGCGTCGCCCTTCTCGCCCTTCTCGCCGTCGCTCACGGTGGCGGTCGTGCTGGTGCCGTCCGTGTTGTTGACGGTGATGGTGGCGGTCGTGCCGCTCTTAGTCACGGTGGCGGTGGGTGACTTGCCGTCCGCGCCCTGCGGGCCTTGGTCTCCCGCGTCTCCGGTGACGGGCGCCGGCTCGCTGGTCGAGGTCGCGCCCTCGGCGGTCGCGGTGACGGTGCGCATCCAGACGGTCTGCCCCTCGGAGCGCGTCGGCGTGGCGGTGCCCCAGCCGCTCTCGGGCGCGGCCTGCGCGTCCCCAACGGCGTACTCCACCGTGACGGTGGTCACGGCCTTGCCCGCCGTCTGCGCGGCGCTCTCGGCGCTCTCGGCCGCTGTCTGCGCGGCGGTCGACGCGTCGGCGGCGTCCTTGGCGGCCGCCTTCGCGTCGGCGCTCATGGCCGTGGCGGTGTCGAGCGCCTTGTTGATGTTGGCGGTCTGGCTCTTGAGGTAGCTCGACTGCTGCCCCGTGAGCGTGGAGTACTCCGCGCCCAGCGTGTACTCGGTGTTGCCCGGGTCTTGCAGGTCGACCACCACAGAGCTGACCATCAGGTACTCGTCCACGCCGTGCAGCGACGAGCGCACGCGGACGGCCTGTCCCACCTTGAGGTGGTCGTAGCCCTCCATGTAGAGCGCGAGGTCAACGGCCTTCACCGTGACCGTGAGCGACGGGGCCATGAGGGCTTGCAGGCGCTTCACGGCGCTCGTGAGCAGCCCCGCCGCCGTGGTGCAGTCGTTGTCGCTGTAGGCGCATTCGCGGTACCCGTAGCGGCTGACCGCGTCGGCGGAGTAGACCACATCGCCGAGCTTATAGATGCCCTCGGCGTCGGTCTTGCCGTCGGGGAGGTCGGCGAGGGTCGGGGCCTGCGGCTCCTCCTCGCTCCCCTCCTCCTTGTCCGGGGCCTTGCCGACCGCGCGGACCGCCGTGTACATGCCGGCGGTGTCGGTGGTTTCAGAGAAATCGGTGATGTTCACACCGAAGTCAATGACCTGCGCGTTCGTCTCGTGCACGTCCGCGTAGAGGTTGACGGCGCACGTCTCGCCGTAGTCCACGGTGACGTAGCCGCCGAGGTTGCCGACGATCTTGTCGCTTATCTCGTCCCAGGTGGTCGGCAGCTGCTCGGAGCTGCGATAGACGTGGTTGTTCTCGTCGAGCGCCCACCCCTGGTTGACGCCGACGGAGAAGCGCCGGCGATCGTCCAGGATGTGAGCGTTGTGCTGGTCGACGTACCACGCGAACAGGCCGTCGACGGTCGAGGGCGCCGCGTTCGGCTGCTCGCCCTCTAGGGTGCTGTAAGGCCTGACAACGGTGTCTCCCAGCCAGTCGAGCGCGCCGACGCACGCGACCTCCTTGTTACCCTCGATGTCGACGTCGATGGACTCGATTTCGCCGACGAAGAGCGCCGCACCGTCCCATTCGAGACGGACGACCTCGCCGCGCTCGCGGACGCTCCCGTAGAGCGCATGGCCGTACGGCACGGTGAAGTCGAGGTAATCCGGGTTGTTGCTCTTCGCCGTGAGCTTGGCGTCGTAGACGACGTCCGCCGTGTGCGGGTCGAAGAGGATGCCGTCACCGTAGGTCAGGCGATAGGCCATGAGCGCGCCCCCAAGTTAGCCGCTGATCTTGCCGAAGATGAACATATGGATCCACCACGACCGCCCCGCGTCGGAGCTGTCCGTGCCGATCCACGCGTCTGCGATGGTCTTGTCGTTGCCGACGTGTTTGATGCCGGAGCCGACGATACCGCCCACGCCGCCGGTGGCCACGAGGTGCGGGGTCTCCGAGAAGGCGAACGGGTAGGTCTTCTTCACGTTGTAGCTCTGGGTCCCGGCGCTCGTCGCGCCGGTGGACGTGGCCGCGCACAGTGCGAAGCCGTTCGAGAACTTGATGTACTGCCACCCGTTCGACTCGCCGATGGCCGAGATGTACGCGACGCCCAGCTTGTCGATGATGTCGAAGGCGTCGTTGATGGGGTCCGGGCTGATGTAGTCGGAAGAGTCGATCTTAGTCAGCCCGAGGTTCGTCGTGGTGCTCGCCATTACAGGTCCTCCCAGTCGTATGTCAGGTAAACGTCGGCGCTGCCCTGCGCCTCGTCGGTGCGCCGGTAGTCGAGGTCGCGCCATGTCTTCGCGCCGAGCCCCGCCCAGGTGTCGAGGGCCACCTCGGCCCACGACTGCGGCACGCCCTCCGCGTCGGCAAGCCCGAGCCGCTGGAGGTCGTCCCAGGTGTTGGCGGCGCACCCGGCCCATGTGGCCGCGTCCGCGCCGCCCTCGCCGAGGTCCGCCCAGGTCTCGGCCCAGATGCGCCGCGAGTTCACGTAGATCTCGTTCACGCCCTCGCGGAAGACCACGTCGCGCAGGACGTAGGTCCCGGCGGGAACGGTGATGGTCTCGCCCTCCCACGTGACGAAGCAGACGCTCTCGCACTCGATGGTCGGATGCACCGGGCGCCTGCCCGATTCAAAGCGGTACATCTTCCCGCCGGTGGCGTTCAGGCGGTAGGCGCATCGCTCCTTGAGCTTGTAGGGGTCGCACGTGACGGTGACCTTCGCCGTCACCGCGTCATGGCCGGACACCTCGCACGAGGTCACCGCGAAGCGGCCCGTGTAGGTGTAGCAGGGGTCGCTCGTGAGCGAGAACGCGAGCCGGCGGCCGTGGAGGAAGGAGTAGAGCCGCCGGCGCAGGTCCTCGGCGTCGTCAACGCCAGTGGCGACGAGCACGAGCTTCATCTCGCGCTGACCGTAGGCCACGTCGCCGGTGAGGGCCTCGGTAAGGTCGATCACGCCGTTTCCGCCCGGGATGTCGACCGTGTAGGTCTTGGGCTCTGGCGGCGCAAACGTCGAGCCGTTCGTGAGCCTGAGGCCGAACCTCCCGAAGAGGTCGGAGCCGTCCACGACGATGGACGCGCGGCGCATGTTGTCCACTTAGCACCCCCTTGCCGAGAGCTTGCCGAGCTGCTGGTTCATCGGCCGCACGATGCTCGCCGCGAGCCTCTTGCCGTCGATGTAGACGCCGAGCTCGGACTGCGCGATGGCCTGGACGATCGCGTCGACGTCTACGGAGCCGCCCTTGGTGTTGGCCGCGATGCCCTCGCCGATGCCGCCCAGGACGGACGGCGAGAGCGGCACGACCGCCTCGTCGTAGCGACTGTTGTCGCCGACGCCGATGAGCTGCGGCGAGTTCGCGCCGAAGACGCCGCCTCGCGCGTACCAGGACACGTTGACCGTCGGAACGCTGCCCGTCTCGGCGTTGAAAGTACCGCTCATGGAGAAGTGCGGCAGCGCGCCGACGCTGATGCGCGGGAGCGTGAGCTGGCACGAAGCGACCTCTGAGCGCATCCGCGAGAGCGCCGACGATACCGCCGACGCGGCGGCGGAGGCGGAGGACTGCGCCGAGGAGGCGAACGACGAGAGCGCGACGCCGGCGGTAGCCATCGCGGCCGCCGTGAGCGACCCCGCAGAGGTAGCCGAGGCGGACGTCGCGAGCAGCGCCGCGGAGAGCGAGACGGCCGCCTTGGCCATCGAGGACACGCCGGAGGACGCCGACGAGAGCGACGAGCCCACGGACGAGGCGCTGCCCTGGATGGCCGCGAGCGCGAGGCCAACGGCCGTGAGCGCCGCCGCGGCCCCCGCGCCGCTCGCCGCGATGGAGGGCAGCGCGCCCGACATCTGGTTGAACGCGCCGCAGCACGTGGACGCCGACCCCGCGAGCGAGGACATCCCCGCCGCGATGAGGGTGACGGCGGCGGCAGCGAGGGTGAGCGCCGCCGATACGACGGTGAGGCCCGCCCCGAAGAGCGTGACGCCCGCCGCCGCGACGGTGAGGCCCGCCGCCATGACCACGAGGCCCGCGCCGGCGGTGGCCGCGCCGACGCCCATGACGAGCAGCGCGGCGCCGGCGACGAGCGCGCCCGCGCCGAGTGTGACGGTTCCCGCCGCGACGGTGGTAATCGACGCCGCCATGACGAGCAGGCCCGCGCCCGCGACGAGGGCACCCGCCCCCATCACGAGCAGCCCGGCCCCCGCGACCAGAGCGCCCGCGCCGAGGGCGAGGACGCCGACGGCCGCAGCGACGCACGCGACCGATGCCGCGAGCACCCCCGCCGAGAGGGCGAGCGCGCCTGCGCCGACGGTGGCCATGCCCGCCGCGAGCAGGACGAGGTTCGCCGCGCCCGCCGCGCCGTTGGCCACGATGCCGGGGAGGGCCTCCGAGAGGACGAGGATCCCCGCCGACGCGGCGAGGACGCCCACGCCCACGAGGGCCACGGCCGCGCCGAAGGCCACGAGGCCCACGGCCCCGGCGGTGAGCGCGGGGGCGAGGACGGTCGCGCCCACGGCCAGCCCCGCGATACCCGCGACCATGGCGACCATTGCCACGGCGGCGGCGGGGCCCGCCGACGCGATCTGGACGGCCGAGGTCGCCAGCAGCGCGAGGCCCGCGCACGCGAGCAGCACGCCCGCGCCGACCATGAGGACGGCCGCGCCCAGGGCGAGTATCTGCGTGGCGGAGAGGGCCGCTGCGGTGCCCGCGCCCGTGGCGCCCGCCGCCGTGGTGGCGAGCCCAGCCCCCGCGCCTGCGCCGCCCAGGCCGATGGCGGAGAGGGCCGTCCCGACGGCCGTCAGGACAGGCCCGATCGCCGCGCGCGCCTTGACGGCGATGAACGCGGCCGCGATGCCTTCGAGGACCGGCGTGACCTTGTCGGTGTTGTCCTTGAGCCACGAGCACGCGTCGCCGACGGCCTGCACGACCGGCTGTAACCCGTCGCACGCGGCCTTCACGAGGTCGGCGGCGCGCGAGCCGGCGTCGGCGGTGTCCGTCCAGCCGGTTATCTGGGAGACGCACCCCCAGAAGGCGTCGCCGAGGTCGCTCGCCGCTTGCCCGAGCGTCGAGAGCATCGAGGCGAAGGCGTCGGCCGCGCCGTTGCCCGAGATGGTCACGATGAAGTTCGACGCGAAGGTGGCCGCGTTCTGGAGCCCCGCCGAGACGAGGTCGAGCGCGCCGCCCACGCCTTGGCCGACGTAGCCCGCGAACGCCTGCGCGGCGGCCGAGATGGCCGGCGAGGAGATGAACTCGACGATCCCGGCGAACGCTGCGTTGACGTTCGACTTGACCCCGTTGATGGCGCCGACGATGTTGCCTGTGCCGATGGCCGACACGACCTTGGCGACGCCTTTCGGGAAGGCGTTGCACATGTTGGACCACGAGGTCTGGATGCCGCCGACCGCGTCGACGGCCTGGTCGCTGAACGACGTGACGCCGCCCGCGCCGTTCTTGTCCAGCTCGACGATGGCGTCGGCGAAGTCGGAGACGCCGATCTCCCCGCTCTTCATGGCGTTGTATAGGTCGGATGCCGAGGCTTCCTCGCCCAGCATCGCGCGCGCGACCTGGGTGAGCTGGCCCGGCATCGCCTCCTGGATGCTCGTCCAGGAGTCCATCTCCATCTTGTTCGTGGAGACGGCCTTGGTGAGCTGCGCCATGGCGTTGGCCTGCGTCTGCTCGGAGGTGCCGCCGGCGATGATGGCGTCGTTGAAGGCGAGGTAACGCTCGGTCGCCTGCTCGATGCTCTTCGAGGACGGCGCGAGCTGCTGCACGCCGGAAGCGGCGTCGTCGAGCTTGGTGGGCAGCGCCGAGAGCCTGTCGCTCAGGGTGTCGATGCTCGCCTGGGACTCGTCGGCGGAGTACCCGAGGTTCGTCATGACCTTCGGGAAGTTGTTCAGCGTGTCGACGCGCGACACGGCCGAGGAGACCGACGACGAGACGACGCCGATCACCTTGCCCATGATGCTTGTCGCCACGCCGACGATGGCGGCGCTCTTCGCCGAGAAGCCCGACGCGATGGAGCTGCCGAGGGCCTTGCCCGCCGACGCGCCCTTGCTTGAGAAGAGCGAGCCGAGGGAGGTCAGGCCGGAGCCGGCCGCCGAGCAGACGCTCTTGCCGATTCCCGCGACCTTTCCGAGGACGCCCGAGGCGAAGCCGGAGCCCGCCGAGCCGCCGTTCGACTTGAACGCCGAAGCGACGGAGGAGAGCCCGCCGGTGAGCTTGGAGACGATGCCCTTGCCGCCCGACGAGCCGACGGCGGAGAGGAAGCCGTCCCCCGCCTTGGTGCCCGCAGACTGGAACTTCGACGCCACGCCGGAGGCGCCCGACGAGGCGGCCTTGCTGAACGCGGCACCGAACCTCGCGCCCGAGGACGAGCCGGCGGCCGCCAGGCTCTTGTCCACCGAGGCGGCGAAGCCGCTCATGGAGGGCATGACCTTTACGTTCACAGAACCGACGGTTGCGGCCATTCGCGGCCCCCTCTCGTTAGGTATCTATCCCGTAGGCGGCGGCTATGCCGCCCTTGGCCGCGAGCGCCGTGTCGGCCCTCTCGCGGTTCCTCGCCCTCTCGCCGGGCGTCTGGATCGGCTTGGGCCTGTTGCGGCGCTTCTTGGCGTCCTCGCTGAACATGTAGAAGCCGCTGCGCACGTCGTGCTCGATGGCCCACAGCAGGCGCTCGGCGTCCCCCCACCTGTTCTCGGGGTCGATGCGCTGACCGCACCGCGAGCGCGGCGAGAGCTGCGCGAACAGCAGCGCCCAGCGCGCCATGTCCTCGTCGGTCGCGGCCGCCCAGCCCTCTCCCGTCAGGGGCAGGTCGATGGCGTAGCACTCGCGGAAGTCCGCGACCACCTCGGCCCTCATGCACGCCCAGGCGGCGGCCAGCGAGCCTAGTTTTTTGCCGCCGCCTCCATGGCGGCCTGGAAGAAGGCCGTCCACTGCTCTGCGCTCGGCCCCGTCGGCTCGTCGCTGAGGGTGTCCATGTACTCGGAGGTCTTGCCGCAGAAGACGAGGTCAATGGCGTCCCACACCTCGCGCATGCGCTCGGGCACGCCGTCGTAGGCCATGGCGCGCTGCACCTTGATGGAGCCGATGGCGGCCTTGCTGACCTCGTACTCGCGGCCCTCGTACTCGAACTTCATGACGCCGGTGTTGGCGTTGGTGTCGGCCATTCGCGGCCCCTTTCCCTAGTGTTTGCCGAAAAAGAAGGCGGGCGGGGTCTCGCCCCGCCCGCCGGTCGCGCTAGGCCGCCTTTGTCTCGGTCTCGGTCTCCTTGGCGGTCTCGGTGGACTCGAAGTAGTCGTAGCAGGTGTTGCCCTCGTCGTCGGTGAGGTACTTGATGGTGAGGGCGCGCTGGCAGAGCTCGGAGCTGGAGATGGTGAGGTCGTCCAGCTCGGAGGACTGGCCGTTGGGGATGACCTTGGTCCACTTGCGGCCGTTCTTGAGGATGAGCAGCATCACGTAGGCGAAGGAGCTGTGGGAGTCGGCGTTGTGCTTGACGGTGATGACGCCGTTCTCGTCTGTCACGTTGCCCTCGCCGTACTGGCGCTTGAGGGTGTCGGCCTTGATCTCGGCGAAGGTCACCTGGCCGGACTCGACGCGGTTGGAGTTGCTGGAGTCCATCAGGTCGCCGTTGAGGTCGACGAGGTCGTTGGAGTCCTCGGAGACGGACTCGGTGTATCCGTCCTCGGAGACGAAGCCGAGGACGCTGAAGGCCTCGTCCAGCTCGTCAGCCTTGGTGACGACTGTGGTCGGCAGGTTGGTGCCGACGGGGGCGGAGAAGATGTAGCCGCCCTTCACGCCCTTGGCGGCGGAGACGTTGGCCTGGTTGTTGGTGGTTGCCTTAGCCATTCTGGTTTCCTTTCTGCGCTACTCGCAGAGCCACAGCTCGACCTGCACGACGTAGCGCATTCTCTTGGTGTCGGGGTCGGGCGACCTATAGGAGTTCTCGACCTCGGGGTGGAACACGTTGGTTATGGAGTCCAGGCCGGGTACGGCGGCCTTCACGGCCTCCGCGACGGCCTTCGCGGACTTGCGCCCGCCCTTGCCCTCGGCGGCCCAGCAGTCCACGTCCAGGGCCACGGGCACGAGGAACCCGCCGCCCCCGCCCGTCTGCTCGACGGTGATGAGCTGCGCCGGGTGGTCGGCGGGTATCTCAAGGAAGGCGTCGTAGCCCGTGGCCTCGCACAGGGCGCGCGCGACCTCGGCTTCTATGTCGGTCATGTCAGAACCTCGCAGATCTCGCGGCCTTGGTCAGGGTCTTGTTCTTCGCGCACGAGTACTTGGCGTGCCTGGAGACCGCCGCGACCGCGTAGCCGTTCGCGAGCTTGCCGCTCGTCTTGTACAGGGTGAAGCCGGGCACGGTGTGCCCGTCGGCCGAGAGCATCGAGGTGGCCGTCGCGCGGACGTTGCGGGCAACGGTCTTGACGATGCCCTGCACCGCGTCGCCGTCCATGCACTCGGCGTAGCCCGCGCGGTCCCACTTGAACCTCCCCCACTTGAGGGAGCACCCGTCAGCCATCGGCCCTCCCCACCTCGACGGGGAGGTAATAGTCCCCCGGCGTGTTCGCGGCCGTGTAGGGCATGGGCTCGCCCACGACGCGGTAGGTCTCGCCGCGCAGGCGCACGGACGCTCCGCGCAGGGGGCGCGACCATGTCTTCGGAAGATGGAGCGTGTAAGCGACCGTGTAGCCCGCGGGGCGGCTCGCGTCCAGCTCGGCGGTCGAGCCGGGGGCCACGACTGCGTCGCACGCGACCTCCTCGGTCGCGCCGCCGGCGTACTCGCCGAGGTCGTCCAGCTCCTCGGTCTCGAAGACGAACACGACGCGCTCGGGTTCGATGAGGTTCATCTAGCCCTCCTCGCGGTCGGCCCACGTCATGGCGGCGATCGAGCCCACACGCGTCCCCGTGAGCCCGAGGGCCTTGAGGTCGGAGCGCGTGAGGTAGACGTCGCCGGTGGGGTTTGAGTAGGTCGCCGAGGCGCTGTACGGCCCCGTGGTCTGCGAGTACTGGGTCACGCCGGCGAGGGCGGCGGGGACGCTGAGCGAGCGCGCCACGACGGCCACGCAGACCGCCTTGGCGTTGTCGTCGAACGACTCGTTGGCGCCCGACTCGTAGCCGCGCCCGTGGAAGGCGCGGAAACGCGACCTCATGGCCGCGCTCGCGTCCTCCAGCAGCGCGCGGCAGCGCGAGGAGTCCTCCTCGGACAGCTCGCCCTGCCGCGCCTCGTAGTCCTCGACCGTGGCGAACGGCCCCACTACAGGCTCCCTAAGATCTCAGCGAGCTGTGCCTTGGTGGCCTTCTTGGGCGCGTACCCGCCCTTGGCCTCGATGGCGGAGCGCAGCTCGGCGGCGGTCATCTCGACGGGCGCCGGCTCAGCCTTCGGCTCGTCCTTCTCGGCGGCGGGCGTCGAGACGGCCTGCGCCGGGGCCTCCTCGGGCATCTCGTCGACGTAGCCGCCGAGCGCGAGCTCGCGGAAACGCTCGGCCGTGAGCTCGACGGCGTCGCCGGCGTAGCGCACCTCGCCCGTCTCGCGGTCGCGGTAGGGGTAGGTCACCAAAGCTTGCATTGTCCGCTCCTTACTCGGTTCTCGTTAGGCCGTCTCGGCGATGGTGCCCTTGACAACGAAGTCGGTGTACTCGGCGAAGAACTTCACGCCGACGTACGCGACGGTGTCGTAGGTGAGCGACTTCAGCTCGGGGGCGTGCTGGACGGCGATGTAGCCGGTCTCGTCGGTGTAGAAGCCGAAGACGTCGTCGCCGTCCGCGGCCGCGACGTAGATCTTCACGTTGTTCTTCACCGTGGCGTAGACGGTGCCGGCGGTTACGGACGAGGTGGAGATGAGGGTGCCGAGGCCGCTCCAGTTCTCGATGTAGGAGATGCCGAAGGCGGCGAAGACCTCGGAGTCCCCGATGCACTTGGCGAAGTCGACGGGGTTCACGAGGAAGACGGCGTCGACGTCGCCGAAGCCCAGCTCCTCGACCTTGTTGGAGAGCGCGGCCCAGGCGTTGGCGGCGGTGGCCACGAGGGTCTTGCCGGTCACGGCGGTGGTTCCGGTGGCGAGGAGGTCGACGAAGCCCTTCTTGATGGTGGCCTGGATGTCGGAGATCATTGCCGCGTCGGTCTTGTCGACGGCCGCCTCGTAGCCGCGCTTCTTGATCTCGGTGAGGGTGGCCTGCTTGCGGTACGGCTTGATGCCGACCTCGAAGTCCTGGACCTCCTCGTAGGTGTAGTTGGAGAGCGGGATGTCCTGGCCCTCGACGTAGTCCTCGGTCGAGAGCTTGCCGGTGATCTTCTTCTGGTGAAGGGTCTCGCCGGGGGCCGCGTGGATGGGCTCGCAGGTGGAGAGCATCGCGGAGAGCTTCTCGATGGACTGGGTGAAGGTGTTGACGAGGTCGACGTCGCGGGTCTTCGCGAGGGTCTTAACGTCGGTGACTGCCATTTAATGGCTCCTTTCGTCAGAAAAGGTCGATGTTGGCGGCGATGGCCGCCTTGCGTTCCTTGGCGTCCTCGATGGAGAGGATGTCCTTCTTGGAGGGCTTGCCGGGCTTCTCCTTCTTGCCTGCCTCAGGCGCGGCGGGGGCGGACGCCTTGGGCCTGAGCTGCGCGGCGATCGCCCGCGCCTGCTCGGTCAGCGCGTCCTCGTCTGCGCCGTTGAGCGCGGCGACGATGGAGCGGTCCAGCCCCGTGGCCTTGGCGACGGAGTCGACGAGCGCGGCGCGGGCGGCGTTTGCCTTCAGCGACTCGTTCTCGGCCTCCAGCGCGGCCAATCGCTCCTCGACCGTGCGGTCCTGGTTGGCCTGTGCCTTGAGCCTGTTCAGCTCCTTCTCGTTGGCCTTCGAGCGGCCCTCCCACTTTCGGGACTCGGACTTGAGCTGCTCGTAGAGCGCCTTATAATCCTTCTCCGGCTCTGTGGCCTGGGTGTCGGTGGCCGCGGTGTCCTCGGCCTGGGTGCCGGTGGTCTCGTCTGCCACGGTCGCCCTCCTTCCTCGTCGCCGTGCGGCGGCGGTCCTGCCCCGTGCGGGGCGGTTTATCGGTATGAAAAAAGGCACCCGTGCGGATGCCTTGGTTCAGTGATTTTGTCGTTTAAGCTGGGTCAACACAGTAGCTGCGTCGAATTCTCATAATCTTCGCGGTGTTCGTTTCCGGGTCGCTCAGCAGCTCCTCGATATCCTCGATGTCACGCCGAAGGCCTGCGATCTTCTTGGCATCGCTCGCGGCCAACCACTCAAGGAACTTGACGGCCTCGGCCATCTTCGCGTCGAGATAGGCCTGCTGCGTCGGGCTTAAATCTCTGTTGCTCATGCCTAAATCCCCCTTACATTGAAACGAAGTGGGTGATGCCCACGTGCTTCTGGCACGCTGGCATCTGCCAGTCCCGCCACACCCAGGTGTGGTAAAATAGACTCAGCCAGAGAAAGCCTGGGTGCAGAACCGGGGCAATCCTCTGGCTACTTCTTTATCTCGCGGAGGAATCCGTCGGATACCAAGAAGAAACCTTCTATTTTCTCGTCGTCGCACAGCTTGGAGAGTCTGATTGCCGCCGCGTCGGCCTCGATGCCTGACTGGCTCAGATCTATGAGGAATTTGGGGCCTTGCCTGTCAAGCTTCTCCGTAACTCGCTTCGTCATCTTAGGGAGGCTTGAAGACTGAATGCATTTCAGATCGCATGTAACGCCGTCGACAAGCACGTCAGATGTGTTTCCATCCTCACGCTTATGTTTGTCAGGGTTCCTGAAGCAGACGGTGTGACCGGTTGCCGCGAGCCATATGGCCTCTTGGAGCTCTTTGCCCTCAAGTTTGACGAAGTCCTCGACGCTGATGGGGTTCCCCGGAACGAGGAGTTCTATAAATGAGGCGTAATGCTCTCTATAGCTTCGCTCTGAGCCGCCCGCTTCAAGATGAGCGGCCCAAGCGTCATTGAGGCCCAACTCCAGCTCGGTTCGTTCTTCGGATATAGCCTCTGTGTTTTCATACACCCTTTTAAGCGTACTCTTCGACGCAGAAATCCTCTTGCACCATCTGCGATAAACGACGGGGCTGTGGCCTTCTACCAACTCCGCGTCGGGGTTATCTTCGAAGCCCGGCACCACCTTGCAGTCGCAGCGGCGGTGGAAGTGCCTGAACTCGCCGGCCGTCCTGCGCGTGTGGTAGACGGCCCCGCGGCCCGCGAGCATCAGGCAGAACGTGCAGGTCTCCAGGCCCGTGGGCACGCGGGCGAACCGCACGCCCTTCTTCCTGTCCCTCTTGGCGTTAGCCATAATCGTCTCGTTGAGCGAGCGCAGGGCGTCGTTTCGCGCGTACTCGCCGCAAGCCTTCGCGAAGCCCTCGAAGTCCCCTTTGGCGAGCTTCTTGGCCTGGTAGCGCGCGACCTCGTCGTCCGTCTCGGGAGAGTACGCCGTCGAGGTCACCGCCTGGTCGAGCCTAGCCGCGCTCTTCTCGGCGCGGTAGTCGTACCACTCGGCAGCGAACGACGCGGCCATGCCGTCGTAGGACTGCACGACGGCGGCCATGACCTCCTTGGCGAACTCGCGCGACTCGGCGACCGTCGCGTCGGGGTTGAGCGCATGCCATGCGAGCAGGCGGCGCTCGGTCTCCTTCTCGGCGGCGTCGGATATGCGCGAGACGCCGTCGTTGTAGGCCTTCCACTCGCTAGCCGATATCATCGCCGGATCCGTCCTGATCGGCCTGCGTGACGCCCTCCATCAGCCTCGCCACGACGGCGCGGTTGACGTTGCGCTCCACCTCCGAGCCGACGTTGCGGGTCTCGTCATCGTCGAAGCCGTTCAGGCGCCAGAAGGTCGGCGTCCCCGCGAAGCCCTCTACGGCGGAGGCTATCTTGATGGAGCTGTCGGTCTGCTGCGCCAAGGTCGGCATGGCGGGGTTCAGGAAGTGGACGGACACCGCGCAAGCGTCCTCCGACTCCTCGTAGGAGACGCCCAGCTCGGTGGCGAGCGCGGCCGTGGCCGTGCGCGAGAGGGCCGTCTTCGCCTCGCGTATGAAGCTCTTGCACTTGAGGATGAGCGGCTCGTTCTCGGCGTAGATGGCGTCTGCGCTCGACGGGTTGTCGCTCATGATTCCGAACTGCCCGACGTGGATGCCGGTGGCCGCGCTCATGCGCTTGCAGAGGTTGGCGAAGTGCTCGGTCATGGGCTGCATCGAGGGTTGCGTGAGCTGCCCGAACTGCGGCGTGTTGCCGTCGGAGTTCGTGGAAACCTCGAAGATGGATCCGATGAAGGCGCTCCACTTGCTCTTGTCGGCGAACGCGTCGCCGTCGGTGCCGAGCAGGTACTTCTGCGTGCTCGCGGCGAAGGCCGCGGCTATCTCCTCGTTCACGTTGGCGCGCACCGCGCAGTCGATGAGCCAGCGCACCTCGGGCGAGATGCGCGACACGCCGAACGGGCGGTCGTCGTCGGGGTTGTGCGGCATGACGAACATCGGCACCACGCCCAGGGAGTGCTCCACGTACTCGGCGGCCCACTCGCCCCGGCGCACCTCGCGGATGCGGATCATGCAGTCCGGCAACATGACGTTCACCCAGTCGGGGCGGCTCGTGGGCCTGCCGTGGTCGCGGGCGAAGCGCACGACGAACATGCCCGACTCCAGGCGCTCGTGCACGTCGTCCCAGATGCCGGTGGCGAGCGTGGGCGGGTACGCGCTGATGCGCGCGTGGCCCGAGTCGTCGGCGGTCACGACCCACATGCTGAAACAGTACTTGAGCGCCGAGTTCACGGCCTTGCCGACGCGCGCGTCCATGACGTTTCGCCGCGCGATCGCGCGCAGCGTGTCGTCGAAGTCCTCGTCGTCGGGCGCGCTGAAGCCGTCGAAGGCGATGTGGTCGCGCATGACCTCGACGCACTTGTAGCCCCACCCGCACGCGACCTCAAGGTCCTTGAGCGAGTCGGGCACGGCGATGCCGAGGTCCTTGAGCATGTTGTGCGCCTCGTAGTAGTCGGAGCGCAGGATGTTTCCTTTGTAATGCGTCTGCCAGCTGTTGAGCAGGCAGCGCACCGCCTCGCGGTGCTCGTCGGAGAGCCCGTCGGCGGACGCGACGGCGTATGGGATGGAGACTGCCACTAGTAGACCCTCGCCTTCCTGGTCGGGTTCCTCTTCGAGTTCTGCAACGCGAGCAGCGCGAGCCCGCACGCCTCTATGGGCGCGGCGCTCTCTCCGCCGAAGCCCCAGCCGCCGGCCTTTCCGATCGCGCGGCGGGTCGACGTGGCGGCGGACAGGTCGAGCGCGTCGTTCGCGACGTGCGTCGCGGAGCGGTCGCGCGCGGCCTGGAGTATCAGGTTCGCTGCGGTGATGGCCTCGTCTGAGGTCGGCCGCATGACGTAGCCGCGAGGCATGCCGAGCGCGTCGAGCGCGTCGCAGACCGTGCCGGCGCCCGCCTTGCCGTCCACGCACGCGCACGACGCGCGGCTCGCGCGGGCGGCGAGCCACGACACGACCCAGGCCGTCCCACCCTCGCCGTCGGTGCGCTCGCAGAACGGCAACGACAGGTGAGTGCGGCCGTCCCTCGCCCGCTGCGCCACGGCGAGCGCCATATATGAGCCGTCGGCGCTGAAGCGCACGCCGTAGGCAACCTTGGCGCCGGGGCCGGGGTCGGGTCGCGCATCGACGCGCGAGCGCGCCCACAGCTCTTCACCGATGAGCGGCGGCTCGACCTGCTCGACGTCGGGAAGCCAGTACCCGAGGTATTCCTGCGCGGCGGCGAGCTCGTCCATATCCTTCATGCCCGCGCGGATGGCGCGCAGGTCGGCGTGGTAGCCGAGAGACGGCATGACGGCCCACCAGCGGGACTCGTCCCAGATGTCGCCGACCTCCTCGACGCCGTACTCGAGCCACATGAGGTCATCGGACTTCTCGCCGCCCTCCCACGCCTGTTTGCGGACGTTGCGGAACGTTTCGGCGGGGTTGCCCGCGCGGGTCGGCGTCCCGGAGTAGATGAGCTGCAGGTTGTGCTTGTCGCCGGACGTGGTGGTCGGGGCGATGACCTGCGTGTGCACGCCGGTCAGCTCTTGCGCCTCGTCATACACGACGACGTCGAACGAGAAGCCGAGCCGGCTTGACTTCGTCCTCGTGGAGAACTGGATCACGCCGCCCGAGCGAAAGCGCATCCACTCCTGGCCTGTCTGCGAGCAGACCGCGACGAGCTGGTCTTTCCACCCGTCGCGGCCCATGGCGGTATCGTGCGGCCGGCGCCCGAAGATGGCGCGGAAACGCTCCAGCATCTCCATTGTGGTCGAGTAGTTGTGCTCGGTCCACAGGACCTTGTAGCCCATGACGGCGGCGAGCACGCCGGCCCACACGATCAGGTCGACGCTCTTGCCCTGCTGCCTGGGCACGGACTCGCCGACACGCGGGTGTACCCACTTGCCCGATTGGTCAACGGCGCCCATGTCGCTCAGGAAATCGCGCTGCCAGGGCAGGAGCTCGTAGCCCATCGACGGGGCCATGTCGGCGGCGACGTCGCCTATGGTCTTCTCCCAGGGGTGCGTGAGGTAGAGGCGCGGCTCAGCCGAGCCTCTTGGCGAGGACGTCGGCGAACTGGCCGATGATGTCATTCTCGCCGCCCCCGTCCTTCTCTAGCCTGTCGATAGCCTCTATCGTGTCGCGGTACTCCTTGGCGAGCCTCGCGGCCGAAGTCGGCTCGGCGTCGTAGAGCTGCCGCTCGAGCAGCGAGCGCACCCAGCGCAGGCGCCCGAGCGTGTCTTGCCTGCCGTCCTCGGCGTCGTGCGGGGGCGATCCGGGAACGTCCTTCTTGGACGTCTCATTAGTCGCGGGATTGGACTCGATGACGCCCGAATCCTTTAGTTGCTTGATCACATAGCAGACGCCGGAGCGCGAGCGGCCGAGCTTGCTCGCAATCGCCGCAGGTCCGAGAGCCGGGTAAGCGTTCTCGATAAACTTGCGCTCTTGGGCCGTGAGCGGCTCGCCCTGCCGATGTTTGGACTGTTTGGACGTTCCAAACACCCCCTCGTTTGGACTCGGTTTCTGACCCTCCGCAAAAAAGGCGCTATGCCGCGGGGGCGCGCCCGCGGGGGGCCTGGGAGGGGCATACCCCACCCTCTTGCCTAGAACACGCTCGCGTCCTCCGTCGTGAGGTCGAACGCGCGCGGGCCGTAGGCGTCGGCAATGGCCGCGCAGACGTCGCGCGTCGATGCTTCCGGCAGACCTGCGGCGGTTCTCGCGCCGTTGGTCATCGGTTGCGGCCGCGTCTTCGCCGCTTTGGGCAGCGGCTTGTTCCCTCGCCGCTCGTTGCAGATGCGGTGCGCGGGCGCGACGTTGGAGCGGTCGATGGGCGAGCCGCCGCGGCTCACCGGCACGATCTCGTCCACCTCGAAGCTCATCGGGTGGCCGGCGGGCAGCGAGTAGTCGATGGCTCGCCCGCAGATGTGGCACGGCAGGCCCTGGGCCCTGAGCCACGCCCTCACCTTGCGGCGGGCGCTCCCGTTGGCGTAGCGGTTGGGGCCGCTCACCTCATGTCCATCGGCGAGCCGTGGTTGGCGAAGCACTCGAGCATGCCGTCGTAGCGGGCGTCGCGCGGGCGCCTCCCCTTCCTGCGGCGGCGCTTTGGCTGATGCCAGGGGGACGGCTCGTAGCCGAGCGCGCGCATCATCGCGTGGGCCACGACGGTGTCGTGTCGGCGCGCGATGCGCAGCATGTCGGGGCGAGAGACCATGCGCGGCTCCTTCGGTTCGTGTTGGAAGATGAGAGGTCAGCCGAGCAGGGCCTGCATGGCCCGCTCACGGTCGGACAGCTGCCAGACAGTGGCGGCGGCGCGTTCGGCGGCGGCGCGTTCGGCGGCGGCGCGTTCGGCGGCGGCGCGTTCGGCGGCGGCGCGCTCGGCGGCGGCGCGTTCGGCGGCGGCGGACTTACTCAGCAGCAGCCCGCAGCCGAACAACGCCTTGCCCTGCGCGGCCTGCGCGTCGAGCTTGGAGATGCGGCAGGCGTCCTTGCGCCTGACCCTGAACGGCGTGCCGTGCGCCGCGAAGTATTGCGCGCGGGCGGATGTTATGACCTCGTCCGGGTAGACGTAGTTCCCGACGGCCTTCTTCTGCGCCTTGAGGCGGGCGGCGTTGGCGGCGTTGAGCCTGTCGCCCAGCTCGGGGTCGGCCTCCAGCACATGCTCCTCGTCCAGGTTCGTGACGAACCCGGTGCGCACCACGGCGCCGTTGGCGTAGGTGATGCTGCAATTGCAGACGATGTGGTCGATCCGCATGCAGTTCTTGCCGGAGAGGCAGGTGAGCGACGGCGCGAACAGGAAGAACCGGACGCCGCGCTCAAGGTAGAACGCCTGGATCTTCGAAAGCATCGAGAACGGCGGGTTGTCGACCACGCAGCAGCCGTCCGGGTAGTCGAACGACTCGTAATCGCCGCCCGGCCAGAACGGCCGCACGACGTCGGCCTCCTCCACGCCCCACCGCTCGCGCACGTAGTCGAGCACGACGGCGTATATCTCGGGCGGGGTGAAGCAGTCGTCGGTGGTCTTCTTCGGCTTGAACTTCTCGACGAAGCCCTCGTAGTCCTCGAACGATATGCGCGACTGGCTCAAACCCACCGCCTTAAAACAAAAGGCCCCGCGCGTCGCAGGGCCTCGCTGATTCTCTCGTGCGCTTTCGCACAGCCTAGTTATACCGCGCCGAACGCGCCCCGCGGCGGTTCATCGCGGGTCATGCCGGGCCATCGCGGGTCATGGTTTCCGGCTCGGCCCCTCTCCATGTCGGCGCGGATGAGGTCTCGGATATAGCCTTGGCGGTTCTCGCGCGACTGGAGCCACTCCCATATATCCGCGTCGGCAGGGTAGAAACGAACGGCGACCTGCTTGACGGACTTCTTCCGGTAGTTCTCCTGCGCCCTCTTCTGCGCGTCGGTGAGCGGCATTACTTCCCCCTCTTCATGAGACGGATAACGACCGTGGCGATAACGAAGGCCACGACAAAAAGCACCCATCTTCTTGCGTCCATGTTCTGAACCTCCTATGATTCGAAGTGCGGTGACCCGCCCGCGAAGACGGGCCACCTTGTTGCTAAGACCTCTAGAAGTGCTTTCCAGGCCGCTTCGGGGTCTTTTCTTTTAGGTAATCGACCAGAAGCTGAAGCAGGACGGCAAGGACAACGCCGTAGGTCGTTACCAGTAAGTCCTTAAACAATTCGTCCAACCTGACCACCTCCCTTCGCTATCTATATTATAGCACAGACCCTATATCTCGTATAGGGATATTTCCATATTTCTTCGCATGAAAATAGCCCTCCCGCGCATCGGCGAGAGGGCTTTGCTACTTCCGGCGAATCCGCGCCGGGAACTCGTATATGAACCTGAGCAGCATCTCGATGAAGTCAAGCAGCTGAACGGCGTCTTCGCGCGTGGCTATGGCTATCTCGTGGTTCTGCTCGTTGCTGCGCTTCCTGACCTCGTCCACCCATGCGCGCCCGTCCGGCGGGATATAGTGCGCCTGATCGAGGTAGCCGATGTACTCGTTGAACGTCATGCCCTCCGCGGCTCCCCTGTCCACGGCGATGTGCATGAGCATCTTGCGCGACGAGAGTACAGCCGACGTGTTCGCGCCGACCTGGATGCATTTACGTATCTCGTCATAGAGGGCCGAGACAGTTTCCGGCAAACCTTGCACCGAGGAGCCTTCCATAGGTCCTGGCACCTGGTCGACGCGTCCGCAGCCGGAGCAGATGAACGCCGTCGGGCGCTCGCACCTCGGGCAGATATAGATCTTGCTGTGGTCGAACTCAGACGAGTCCGCGCGCAGCTCGCGCTTATATCCGCTGGTCCCGCCGACGATGTTGCCGCAGTAGCCGCAGACCCAGTCGATGGGCTCGTTCGACGTGACGCTTCTCCAGGCCATAACGGCCTCCTCTCCGAACGATTCGGCTCAGCACGCCACGACGGGCGCGGGCTCGGCACCGTCCCAGGGCGCGGGCTTGCGGTAAGGCGCGATGAGGCCGGCGTAGCCTATGAGGTCGCACGCGGCCACGCCGCTCTCGGCCTTGCGCTCGGCCTGCGACTCGGAGAGGCCCACGGCGCGCGCGGTGGCGGCCCACGTCATGTTCTCGGCGTAGTGCAGATACACCGCCTCCGCGACGGTGGAGCCGAGAAGGGCGCACAGACCGCCGCCGCCTCGCTCGTCCGCGCCGAAGCAGGCCTTCGAGGCCGTCTCTATCCATCGGTAATGCTCGTCCACCTCCCGGCGCTTGCGCTCCTCGAAGTCCATGAGCGCGATCGACGCCGCCGTGCCGTTCACGTCGGCGCGGGTGCCCGAGGTCGCGGGGCCGTAGCCCTGCGCCTTGACCTCGCGCCTGTGCTCCATCAGCGACACGCGCCCCCGGTACCGCTCGACCTCGGCCGCCCGGCGGTTCACCTCGCAGAAGAAGTCCAGCGCGCGCATATCGGGGAACATCACGGCGGCCCTCCTTGTGCCAAGGGTTTGTGCAACTCACCCATTTTAGCAGGTCGGCGGACGCGTCACAGCGCGGCCTCTATCGCCTCGGCGGCTTGCGCCACCTCGCGCAGGATGCCCAGCTCGCGCTCGTAGACGTCGCGGACGTCGTGCTCCCCGCCGTCCGCGATCATCTCGTGGTCGACTATCCACTCAAGAGCGCCGCGGACCGACTGGAAGTACCTGTCGCAGGGACGCCACTTGGCGGAGGCGTCCTTGGTCTTGTTGGGGTCGGCCGCGCGGAACTCCTCAAGCTGCCAGTTCCGGCGGTCGTATTGGCGCAGGCGGTAGCCGCGCCCCAGGTTGATGATTGTCTTTGCTCCCATAATCGATTCTCCGTTGTCTAGCTTGACCGTAGCGGCCCGATTAGCGCCCGCCCCTTATGCGGGTGCGGGCAGGCGTTTCTAGGGCCTTGAATCGGCTCACAGCCCGTCGAGTTCGCGCAGAGCGCCCTCAATCCCCTCGCGCAGCTCGTCGCGCTCGCAGCGCAGCTCGTCACGCTCGCGGCGCAACAGGTCGCGCTCCGTGAGCGCCGCGAGGACGGCGATCATGAGGTCGTCAACCGCCACGGAGGCGTAGTCCTCCTCTGTCGCGGCCCACTCCGCAGCCTCGTCGCGCAGCCAATCCAGCCCGTCATCAGGTTTCATGCCTCATCTCCTTCCGCGCGCGGTTGATCAAACCTCTCCCAGCGTGTACGTCATGCGGCCTCCTTCAGGGCAATCATCCGCGCGGCCACGTCGGCCACGTCGCGCCCGAGCGCGGCCGCGAGGCGTTCCAGCGCCCGCGCGTCCGGCCGGCGCTCCAGGCGGGGTATGCACTTCACGACGGCGCGGTCCTCCCTGCGCGTCCACGCGCGGCAGCGCCGGCGTCGCAGGCCGAGCGCGTCGTTCGCGTGGGCCCAGATCATGCTCGCGTTCCGCCCCGGCAGCATGCCTGAGCGGGCGAGGGCGGGGCCGCCCATGAACGGGTAGTGCGCGCAGAGCAGCGCCTCCTCCTCGGGCGTCCAGCGCCTCCGTTTGCCGGAGCCCAGCCCGAGCTCGCACGCGCGGACGTAGCACGCGCACTGCGTGCGGCCCGGCAGGCGGCGGGCCACGCCCGCGCCCTCGTCGGCGTAGTGCCTGCGCAGCACGGCCTCCTCGGCGGGCGACCAGGCGTAGCCGCCCATCAGATGCGCCCCCTCTCCTCGTTGCGGCGCCTCGGCATGTGCGCGCTAGACATATGCCTCCGCCTCCTCCCGGGTTATGAAGAAGTGGATGCCGCTCGCGCACGCGGCGAGCGGGTCCTCGTCGAACGGCTCGCGCGGCTCCGCGGTCTCGCCGACACGGTAAACGAACGATGCGTCGTGGATGGAGCGCGCCTCGACGTCGCCGCAATCGCTGCCGTCCATGTTGTAGATCGCGAGCACCTTGGCCTTCGAGGCGCGGCACTTGCGGCCGCCGGCGTTGGAGCGCCTCGCGTCGGCGGGGATCTCTAGCTTCACGAGCACACGGCGCAAAACGTTGGTGGCCGTGTGGCACCTGCAAGCTTTCCAGCCGATCAGCGTGCCTTCCGGCAGGATCCGAACCTGGGCGAGCGCGAGCTGGGAACCCTCCGCACCGCTCAGGTCGGCCCCGCTCAGGTCGGCCCCGCTCAGGTCGGCCTCGTGCAGGTCGGCCCCGCTCAGGTCGGCCCTGTTGCCGCCTTCCTCGCAGCTCAGCCACTTCTTGTGCTCGTCGAGCACCTCTTGCAGCTCGTCCCTATTCATAGCCAACCACCTCCGCGCCGCAGTCGGGGCAATATCGCAAAACATCGATACTCATGGCGTAATCAGCGCCGCACTCGGAGCAAGCGAAGTTGCCCGTTGCGCTCACGTTCTGGCACGTCGGGCGGTCGATGAGGTCGGCGAGGGTATGCACGCTGTCTATTTCAAGGTCGGTGTCCGTGTAGCCGTACACCATGCCGAGCGCGGTGAGCACCTTGTCCACCTCGATGTCTCCCTCGGCGCTCCATGGCTCTAGCTCGCGCAACCTCGCCGCCACCTCGCGGCGCTGCTGGTCTGTGATGTCGGTCATTCAGTCCTCCTCTTCGAACAACGGCAGCTCACCCTCGCGCATTCGCTCGCGGTACTCGTCCACGAAACGCTCCTGCACGAACAGGCGTTCAACCGCTTTGCTCTTGCCGCCCACCTTGTTGCCCGTGCCGTAGTGCATCTAGTCCTCCCCATCCAGGTCGATGGCCGAGACCTCCGCCGGCTTGGTATCGCGGCCGTCGGCTTCCTGCGCGCTCGCGCCGATAAGCTCGGTCAGCTCTCTTTTCAGGCTCCCGCACGCGGCGTCCACGTAGCCTTGCAGGCGCTTGTCGCGGGAGGTCTTGAACCACTTCCTCTTGAACCTGCGCACGACGGCCAGGTAGCTGTCGCGCGACCAGTCGGCGCTCTTGTAGAGGTCGAGCGCGCCAACCACGCCGCCGGATCGGCGCTCGCTGATTGGCGCGCAGAACAGGTCGCTGAACAGGTCGTTCAGCTCCCTGTCCTCGAACTGGTTCTCGAACGTCTCGGCGACCTCCCAGTTCTTGTAGTCGAAGTGCCCGCCGCTCATCGTTACCCCTCCCATGCCTCAAGCGCGCGGTTCGCGCAGTCGACGGCCTTTGTCAGGTCCTCCTTCGGCGCACCCTTGAGCGGGAAGCGCCACAGGTACTTGAAGGCAGCCGCGGCCCAGTAGGCGCAGGCGAGCGGGGCGCGCTCGCCGCGCTCCCAGCCGGCGAGCATCGAGCGCAGGGCGCGCGAGCACGTCACGACCCTGTCGCCCAGGTAGTGGCCCCGGTCGGACTCGTCCAGGCCGAACTTCTTCCAAAGCTCGATGTACTTGCGGTGCCACTTGGCCGCCGCCGCGAGCTCGTTCTGGATCGTCTCCTCTTCCAGCTCGTCGAGCAGGCGCTCGGCGTCTTCGAGCGGGATAACCACCTCGACCTCGCCGAGGTCGGACTGGTTCTGCACGATGGCCCTAAGGCGGGCGATTCCTTTGTTCTCGGTCATTTCTGTTTCCTTTCGCTTGTTCGCGGCGGGCGGCGGAGCTTCGCTCACGAGGCTTTTCCCCTGCGCTGCTGATCGGGTCTTTTCTGTGCCTTTGCGGTGGTGCGCCGATGCGATGCCGATCGCGTCTCCGCGGTGCTTCGCCTCCGCTCTTCCATGCTGGGCCTTTGCGGTGGTGCGCCGATGCGATGCCGATCGCGTCTCCGCGGTGCTTCGCC